>JABDLH010000041.1 GCA_013003145.1 Flavobacteriaceae bacterium
TCGCAAAAGCTCTTTTTTCCAAAGATACACAGATTGGCGCAAGTGATTGTTAAGGACCGTAAAAAGGCCGGGCAGAAAGCAGCCGACAGACTTAATTGATCATATCAAAACCAGTATAAGGAATAAGAACATCCGGAACACGGATTCCTTCCTCGGTCTGGTAATTTTCCATGATACCTGCCAATACCCGAGGCAGGGCCAACGCACTACCATTCAAGGTGTGAGCTAGTCTTGTCTTTTTGTCTTCATCCCTGAAACGCAGTTTTAAGCGATTGGCCTGGTAGGTCTCAAAGTTAGATACCGAGCTGATCTCCAGCCAGCGATCCTGCGCCGTAGAGAACACTTCAAAATCATAGGTGAGTGCCGAGGTGAATCCCAGGTCGCCCCCGCACAATCTAAGTATCCTATACGGCAGTTGCAGTTCCCTGAGAATTGTTTTTACATGTTCTACCATACCCTCCAAGGCCTCGTAAGACTTATCAGGGTGTTCAACACGTACAATTTCTACTTTATCAAATTGATGAAGTCGGTTCAACCCCCTGACATGTGCCCCGTAACTACCGGCCTCGCGCCTAAAGCAGGGTGTATAGGCCGTGTAGCGGACAGGAAAATCACCATTGTCCAGTATGGTGTCGCGCATCAGGTTGGTAACAGGAACCTCTGCAGTCGGGATCAGGAAAAGAGGATCTGAGGCCAGTTCGTACATCTGTCCTTCCTTATCGGGCAATTGTCCGGTCCCGAATCCAGAGGCTTCATTCACCAGGTGCGGTACCTGTAATTCTGTATATCCCGCTTCTGTATTCTTATCCAGGAAATACGCGATCAGGGCGCGTTGCAAGCGGGCACATTTCCCCTTATATACCGGAAATCCTGAGCCGGTGATCTTAACTCCCCACTCAAAATCGATCAGGTCATATTTTTTAGCGAGTTCCCAGTGCGGCAGTGCATGCTCTCCGAGGACAGGGATATCGCCCTCTCTGAAAATCTCTTCGTTATCCGTGTCTGATGTACCAGCGGGCACACTGTCATGGGGAACATTTGGAATCAGGTAAAGGGCAGCCTCTAAATCGGATGCAGCCTGGCCTAGGCTTTCATTCAGGGATTTTGACTCTTCTTTGAGTTCAGAAGTCCTGGCCTTCATGGCATTTGCCTTTTCTACCTCTCCATTCTTAAAGAGCTCACCAATAGATTTAGAAAGACTGTTAGACTCCGCTAGTACAGCATCTAACCTGGTTTGGAGACTCCTGCGTTCTTCATCGAGTTTCTTTACGTTCTCCAATAGGGGAGCGGCATCCAGGTTTCTTTTCTTAAAGGCTTTTTCTAAGTCGCCCTGGTCTTCACGTATGACCTGTAATTGTAACATCTTTCCTGATTTTGACGGCAAATTTAGCTTTAATTCCCGTAGAATTCAATCTTAAGCAGCATCAAATAGCAAGAACTGCTCTTAGCTAGCCGATCTCCATGCGGATTGTAGATTAATCACTGTTTTTAACCCTTTTATAATGTAGTTTGGAAGGTAAAATCCAATCGTGGTGCTCAAGGTGAGACCATTCTTCGGCTGCAAGGTCTGTATTCGGGTCTATCAGCCTACGCATCGGCCTTCCATTAACACTGACCAAGGCATTTGCGTATACCGCCACGTCTTCCCCTTTAGAAGCATATTCTTTCTTAAGTCGCTGTGCAAATTGCCAGATAAAATCTGGATGGGTGGCCAGCATTCTCTTTTGCTTCCTGGTGACATAATCCTCCACCGAAATGGTTGTGGACTTCCCACTTCGTTTATTGACCACTTTAAAACTTATATTACCACTCCTGCTACGGAGCATCATCCGCCAACTCAACCTATGACCTTCTTCGGTCCAGAGCACATTGTCTTTAAAAAAGTGGTGCCTGATCGGCAGCAATACCTGGATCGTAAAATAGACGATACCACCGGTAAGCATCCAAGTACTTCTATTCGGGATACGTATATCTTTAAGGGAGTAAGCCACTTTTCCAGGGAAGAACAGCTTGCGGATGGTTTCGGCATCAAAGAAAAATACGGTAAATGCAAGAGCCAGGTAGGGGAATATCCCGATCTGGAAGACTATAGAGTTGAAGAGGTGAAAAAAGATGGCGCATATAAATGCAAATATCCGAGTCTTCCGCCAAAGGAGTGCCGGGATGATCAGGAGGTCAAATGCAATCCCGAAAATCCGGATAGACTGTATAACAAATGGATGTTGCAGGCTTTCGCCTATGACCGGGTACGATTTTTTGGAGCGCATCAGGATCTCGATAAAACTATGGTCCAGCCAGTCGGCGTAACACTTGGCCAGGGCCGCATAGGTATAGACGATCAAAAGCTGTAATACAAAGATCCATTTCACATAGGCGTACATGGAATCCGTCTTGATCTCCGGTTTAAGCCGGGCATCGAGGGAGTGACTTTTGCTTGCCGGGAAAAAGCACATCAGGAAGGAGATGAGGATCAGCAGGTAGTAGTGATTGTTATAGGATGATTTCTGCATCAGGTAGACCCCGGTCCACATAATAGTAAAGGCAATCATGCTCCAGCGGTAACGATACCCGAGGGTAATAAGAATGCCGAGGGTACCCATCACGAAAAAATAGATGTACATACCGTCACCCGGTAAGGGTTGCAGCCAATCAAAACCTATAAATGAAAAAGTGAATTCAGGTTCAACCAGGGTCCGTCGGATCCAGCCCGTCAGGATAGCACCGTAACATTCCAAGCTGATCAGTAAGCCGAAGAAGATCCTGAAAATGATCAGGGGGCTGTTGTCAATTTTCTGGAACAAAAGCCGGTTCAGCATTTATGCAGAAATTATTGCGAGGGAAGTCTTCTTATCCTCCGCCAGTTGTTTCTTGAGCTCTGTGAGGGACTTAAACTTATGTTCATCCCTGATCCTATCCAGGATGGCCACCTGTAGCCGCTTCTCATAGAGGTCTTCGTTAAAATCGAAGAAATGGATCTCGATACTTTTAGAAGTGCCATCTACCGTAGGGTTAAACCCGATATTCATCATCCCGAAAATGGTCTTCTCTCCAATAGTTGCCTTCACTACATAGACCCCGTTTTTCGGAACCAATTTGTAAGCTTCCGGGATATGCAGGTTGGCCGTAGGGAATTCCAGTTCCCGACCGAGTCCCTTACCTTTTTTCACGATCCCGGTAAGCATATATTCGTACCCGAGAAAGGTGTTTGCCGTCTTGATATCGCCCTCGGACAAGGCTTTGCGTATCTTGGTCGAACTTACCGATACTTCGTCAATTTCCTGTGCCGATATCTCTTCTACATCAAAATCTAATGCATTTCCAAAGGCGATCAGGTCGTTGATGTTAGCTGTCCTGTTTCTCCCAAACCGGTGATCATACCCGATAATGACCTTCTTCGCCCTTAGGTCATTAACCAGGATATCACGGACAAATGCTGTAGCTGATAAACGGGAAAAGGTTTTAGTGAACGGATGGATTATGAGGTAATCAAGACCTATGCTTTCCATGATCTGGATCTTTTCATCCAGGGTATTTAACAGTTGTATTTCGGCGTCTTTCTGTAAAACCATTCTCGGGTGAGGAAAGAAGGTGAGAACGGTAGACCTGAGTTGCTGGGCTTTTGCCGAGTTAATCAGTCTTTCAAGGATTCTGCGGTGGCCGATATGCACTCCGTCGAAAGTGCCAATTGTAATGGCGGTCGCGTGCGCTTTGTCGTATTTAGAAATGCTTTGGACTGTAACCACCTAAGAAAAAATAAAAAAGACTTACTTTTAAACTCTCAAAATTCCCTTGATGAACACAAAATTACGGCTTGTTTTATCAATAACCATACTATTTCTTTCCTTTTACGGGTCTGCGCAGCAGGGTTATTGGAAACAGGCAGAGGGAGGCATGGAAGCACTTCCATCAGTACAACAGAAGTTTAAAGGGAATACAACGAAGCTTTTTAGCTTGTCAGAATCGGAATTCCGCAGTCAACTGCAGCAACTGAATACCGCTAAAAACAGTAGCCTTATTCTCCATATCCCCACAGCACAAGGAAATCTTGCCCGGTTCAGGGTAAGAGAGAACTCGGTCCTGGCACCTTCGCTTGCTGCAAAGTACCCGGGGATCCGGTCATTTATCGGTCAGAACATGGATAATGACCATGAAAGGATAAGGTTCAGTTTCTCTCACAAGGGGATGCAGGGAATGATCATAGACACGGATAGTAATAATTACGTCTTCCTGGAAAAAGTCCGCGGTTCCGAAGATAAATACCTGGTTTATAATCGGGATGATATGGCGGGGCAGGAGCAGGATTTTCTATGTTTTACAGCGGATGAATTCAGCAAACAGCAAGGGAATTCCTTTAAGCTTGTAGATGATGGACAGTTACGAACTTTCAGGATCGCTGTTTCTGCAACGGGTGAATACACCCAATATCACGGGGGAACCATAGAGGATGCACTTGCGGCTATCAATGCTACTCTTACCACGGTAAACGAAGTTTTTGAAACTGATCTCGCAGTGCACCTCGAACTGGTTGCCGATACCGACCTGGTAATTTATAATGATCCTGATAAAGATCCCTATGGATCTAATCTCAATGTGGAGGTGCAGAATACCCTGAGTAACCTGATAGGGGAAGGAGACTATGATGTAGGGCACCTGTTTCACAGGGACAATGACTCCGGGAATGCAGGATTTATCGGTTCGGTATGCAAGGATAACCAGAAAGGAAGTGCTTATTCTTCAGCATTAGTTCCTGAAGGACCGGTTTACGACCTGGATTTTGTATCCCACGAACTGGGGCACCAGTTCGGGGCAAACCATACCTGGTCCTTTGAATCTGAGGGTACTCTGGTGCAGGCCGAACCCGGAAGCGGAACCACCATCATGGGATATGCCGGGATCGTGGCAGGGAACAATGTGCAGGGAAATGGGGATGATTATTTTCATTATTACAGTATCCTCCAGATCACGAATTACCTGAAAACTGTGAGCTGTGGGGTGCTGACATCACTGGCGAACAATCCTCCCGTGATCACTTCAAACGGTGATTATGTGATCCCGAGATCTACTGCCTTTGTGCTGACAGGAAACGCCACGGATCCGGATATGAATGATGTGCTGACCTACGCTTGGGAGCAGATCGATAATGGTGTGGTTACCGCGATTACCTTTGGCCCGACGAACCCAGGGGGTGCTAATTTTCGATCCCGCCCTCCATCCGCGGAACCTACACGGTATTTTCCCCGTCTTACCGAAGTAGTGCAGGGGAATCTCACACAGACAAACCCGGGGATTAACTCGGCCTGGGAAACCGTCTCCAGTATAGAAAGGGAATTGAATTTTGCCCTTACAGTCCGTGATAATGCGGAGGGGGGAGGCCAGGTAGCATCAGAACTCGTAAACATTTCTGTGAGCAGCGATGCAGGTCCGTTCGCCCTGCTGACCCAGGCAAGTGAGCAGACTTACCAGGCCGGATCCGTACAGACGATTAACTGGGATGTGGCGGGAACTAATACGGGGATGGTCAACGCACAGTCCGTTGATATTTTCCTGTCAGTAGACGGTGGACTTACTTATCCATACCAACTTGCAGATGCGGTCCCCAACGACGGTAATCACGAAGTGCTGCTTCCCGGGCTTAGTACGAGCCAGGGCCGGTTTATGGTCAAGGCAGATGACAATATATTCTTTGCAATAAACGCCGCAGATTTCAACATATTAGAATCCCAGTTCGTATTATCGTTTGATTCTCTTGCCTACGAGGTTTGTCTGCCTGACGATCTTCAGATCCCTTTTGATTATTTCACTTTCGGGGGCTTCAATGAAGAAGTAAGCTTTTCTGCCAGTGGACTTCCGCCGGAATTGAACGCGGTATTTTCACCATTAAGCGCAACAGCGGATAGTACAGCGGTTACCCTGGATATTTCAAATATTGCCGGGGTGAGTACAGGAACCTACCCTTTTACAATAACAGGCACATCGGCCAGCCTAAGCAGGAACGTAGACATGGAGCTCCGGGTGCTCAATGATACCTACGCCGATATTACGCTCAGTTCACCTTTGGATGGTTCCACCGGAACAAGCGTGCAGGTACCTTTGGAGTGGGTTGCAGACCCGGGAAATTCGAGTTACGAGCTACAAATTGCAA
>JABDLH010000071.1 GCA_013003145.1 Flavobacteriaceae bacterium
GTGATAATGGTCAGCATACCATTCTGAGCTCCGGGTTGTCCGGAATATTCCAGGAAGGCTGCTTGTCCATTACTCTCCATCAAGGGTTGGTTAAGCGTAGCATTGATCTGAGCATCCACATTGGCGCCTCCACTTCTAAGCATCATCAGTGCTCGTAATTTAAGTGAATTTGCAAGAATTCTCCAGCTGGCCATATCGCCACCATAAAACATGTCGCTGTTCGCGGTGATAGCAAAATTACCCTCTGCCGGGCGACTGTCGATCAAAGCAATAGCCTCGTCGTACATATCAACGATCCCGTTAAGGACAACTTGTTGCTCGTCAAATTCCGGTGAAGGAAATTCCTGTCCGTTCAAGGCTTGTGTGAACGGTATTTCTTCCCAGAGGCTGGTTAGCTCGTAAAAGATATGCGCACTCATGATGGTGGCAATAGCATTTACATTATTACTGGTTGAGCCTGCAGCTTCTGCATCGGCTTTCACCAGGGATAGGTTACCGAGGATCTGGTTGTACATCATCCCCCAGGTGTTCCCGGTAAGGAAGATAGAAGTGTTTCCGTTTTTCGGGCTGTTAAAGGTGTCCGAAATATATTGTGAAACATCAGGGATCCTGGTTCCTAATTCGGTTACCTTCCTGGACGAATACTGTACGAACACGAAAGGCAATACCGCGTTAGGGTCGGCAGAAGTCGCTGCCAACGGATCTGTATTGATATCGAGCTTTTCATCGCAAGACGATAAGGCGCCGAATGCCAATACAAATGAAAGTAGTATATATTTTAATCTTTTCATCTCTATTTTTTTTAGAACGTTAACTTAACATTGAAACCGGCACTCCTGGTAGAAGGAATACTTGCTCTTTCTACACCAAAACCGTCTGCACCGGATCCGAAAAGCGTAGCTTCCGGGTCAATGTGTGGTACTTCGGAATAGATCAGCAGAAGGTTACGTCCTTCTATCCCTACAGACAGGCCTTTGATAAAACCGTCTCCCAGCATGCTTGAAGGGAAAGTATAGGATAGTCCGGCTTCCCTTAATTTCACATAAGAAGCATCGTAAACGTAAGGCTCGGCTACACTGTTGTCATTGAGCGATGTCCAGAAATCCTGGGCGTTCAATAAAGGTACGTCATTATCTCTCCTGTCTATAATGTTCCCGTCACCATCCCTGGTAACGATAACACCTTCAGTATCTATAAAGGTACCTTCACGATTCAACAAGGTTTCCTGAACCAATCCACCTGTTTGTAAAGCTTCAACTGTAGAGGATTTGATAACGCCTCCCCACTTTACATCGGCGGTAGCATATAGGCTCCATCCTTTGTATGCAAAGCTGTTTACCCAGCCCGCTGTCCAATCCGGTAGAACGGATCCGAGGGTTGTAGCCTCCCCGGCTTGCCTGCGTCCTGTATTAGGATCGATGATCGGGCGGCCGGTCTCCTCGTCCCTCAGATGCGGGAATGCATATAACTGGAATTCCTCTCCGGGAACCGCTACTACCTGTACGCTGTTAAATGCCGAAGCGATAACAACACGATCCAGTCCTTCTGTCAGGGAAATCACTTCAGATTCCACCCTTGAGAAGTTCAGCGCGGTATTCCAGGAGAAATCGCCGGCAACCACAGGTGTGGCATCAATAGCGATCTCGAATCCTTCCTGGTCTACCCGTCCAACGTTTTGCGTTCTGAAGGCAAACCCTGTTGATTCCGGGATAGGAATATTAAGGATCTGGTTTTCGTTCTTATTATTAAAGTAAGCCATATCTATACCTAACCTGCCGTTGAATAGTTTCAGGTCCAGACCAAATTCGTAAGAGGTCTGTTCTTCCGGTAGCAGGTTCTCGGCGGGAATGGTATTGGAAGCCGAGTAAGCCAATGCCCCGTTGAAAGGGAAATTCAGGTTCAGGCTGTACTGACCTGTAGCCGTAGTCACCGGGTTAAAGTTGAAGTTCAGGAGGTAAGGGTTAGTATCATTACCTACTTGTGCCCAACTGGCCCTGATCTTACCAAAGGTCAGGAAATCACTGTCTATTCCAAGAGCGTCTGTGAATACAAATGCTAAACTTGCGGATGGATAGAAATAAGAATTGTTATCCTCCGGAAGGGTTGACGAGTAGTCATTCCTTGCAGTCAGTGTCAAAGTAGCCCAGCTCTTATACCTAAGCTCGGCAGATCCGTAAATACCGAACAGCCTTGATTCTGCAAAATCACGAACCGGGATGGTCTGTGCTGCGTTGGCAGGGCTGAATAGTTCTGGGATCAGCAGGTCTACACCTTGAATTTGTTGTCTTTCAAAGATCCTTGAGTTGTACTGCATACCTCCAAGGATATTAAAGCTGAAGTCCTCACCCAGGTCAGTGTCGTAAGTAGCGATCACGTCAGAGGTAAGTTCATTCCTGCGGATGTTATCCGAGATGAAATCTCCGAACAATCTTCCGACAGTTCCTTTACTGTTCTCGATCAGTCGACGGTCATCCTGCAAGTCGGCACCTACCCTTGCGGTAAGGCTGAACTTTTCCCATGGCTTAAAGGTCACCTGGAAATTACCAAAGATACGGTCGTCGTCCCTGTCATTAGCATTTTCATTCCTGATCCAGAATGGGTTGTTGGTCTGTACACCGTTGTTCCCTGTTATCAGGTTGATCTGGTTGCCACTCTCATCGATCCATGGACGGAACAGTCGCTGGTCCAGCGTGCTGCTGAAAGAGCTGTAGCTTATAATGTTTGGGTCGTTTGCTCCGGTAGCACCTGTACCGCGACTCTGGGTGGTAGTATATTGTACACTGAATCTTGATTCCAGTTTCTCGTTGTGCTTCACCCCGGCATTCAGACCGATGGTGATCCTATCCAGGCTGGATCCCGGAAGAATACCGGTCTGGTTGGTGGACGTTAAACTGAGCCTGTAATCAAATCGCTGGTTGGCATCGGCCACCGCAAAGTTGTTGATCCTGGTAATTCCCGTTTGGAAGAAATCATCTATACCGTTATTAGGAACTGCAGTCAGTGGTCCTCTTTCTCCGGTAACGGGTAAATTGTTTACGGTTTGACCTACAATCTTTGGACCCCAGTCAAAACCAACCGATCCGGCATCGTACTGGCCGTTGGTTCCCATGGCGTATTCCTGCTGGTAATCCGGAGTTCTGAATAAGGTCTCGAATCTTGTGGTAGAATTTACGGTTACTTGTGCTCCACCGCCTTCACCGGAAGCTCCTCGCTTAGTGGTAACGATGATCGCACCACCTGCAGCCCTGGATCCGTAAAGCGCCGTTGCGGCTGCTCCTTTAAGAACGTTGATCGATTCCACGTCATCAGGGTTGATGACCGATGCCCCGTTGGCAAAATCCCTTGTTCCTGAGATCCTGCTCCCGTTACCCGGTGTCTGTGAATCGTTGATAAGGACACCATCCACAACCCAAAGCGGGTTGTTACGTCCCGATAATGAGGATACCCCACGGATAATGATCTTGGAGGACCCGCCCAGGTTACCACCGGTATTGGTGATCTGTACCCCGGTAACTTTACCTTGTAGGGAATTAACGATGTTAGTTTCCCTCGCTTTCACCAGCTCTTCGCCTTTAACGATGTCTGTTCCGTAACCCAGGGTCCTGGTTTCCCTTTGAATACCCAGGGCGGTCACCACTACTTCCTCTAAAGCTTCGGCATCTTCTTCCATTTGAACATCAATGGTGTTTGATGCGCCTACTGTTCTTTCTACGGTCTTCTGACCCAAGTAGGTGTATCGCAGGGTCTGGCCTGTACTGGCCATGATGGTATAATTACCATCAAAATCCGTTTGTGTTCCTGTGACCGTACCTGCAACGATCACATTAACACCAGGTAAAGGCTCACCGGACTGGTCCGTGACCGTACCTGAAATCGTTTTCTCCTGGGCAAAGGAGAAACTCATGACTAAAGCCAGTAATGGCATTAGCATCCAAGTTAATTTAGATTTCATTTATTTGGTTTTTGAATTAGTGGCCACAAAATCTTAATAATTCGTTAATAAAACAAGTGATTTTTCACAAATTATTGGGAATTACATAATTGGATCCGGAATCTCAAGGGTCAAAATTCCCGATCTGTGATTAAAGGTGTTAATTGGTTCGGAATTTTTTAAGTCTATTAACAAAGCGGCAGAGAGTGAAATTGCTGTGATTGAATAAAATTATGCTATGCGTCTTGGAGCGATGAAAAGGTATTTAGGCGTGTGAAAATGATGAAGTACAGATCCCCGGATTTATACCTTATATATATAGGTAAAAAAGATCTTTGGGGTGGAAGGCCTGAGCTTAATTCTGAGCCTGCGTAAAAAAATGAGAAATTTAATGGCTTAGCATTTGAATTATAATGAATTATTCCTACATTTGCCAGCCCTTAAAAGAGGGGATTATATTAGACATAAATTATAGTATGCCAACAATTTCACAATTAGTACGAAAAGGAAGGGCCACAATTACCAAGAAGAGTAAATCGGCTGCTTTAGATTCGTGCCCCCAGCGAAGAGGGGTGTGTACACGTGTGTATACCACTACACCAAAGAAACCAAACTCTGCTATGCGTAAAGTAGCAAGGGTAAGGTTGACTAACGGTAAAGAGGTAAACGCGTACATCCCAGGTGAGGGACACAATCTGCAGGAGCACTCGATAGTATTGGTTAGAGGCGGAAGGGTGAAAGATTTGCCAGGAGTTAGATACCACATCGTAAGAGGTGCTTTGGATACGGCAGGAGTTGCCGGGAGAACCCAACGACGATCTAAGTACGGAGCAAAACGCCCTAAAAAGTAATTTGAACTTTTAAGTTGAAGAGATGAGAAAAAGACAGGCAAAGAAGCGGCCTCTTTTACCGGATCCAAGATTCAATGACCAGTTGGTAACTAGGTTTGTGAATATGATGATGTGGGACGGGAAAAAATCCGTAGCCTTTAAAGTGTTCTACGATGCAATGGATATCGTAGAGGAAAAAAAGACGGACGACGAGAAGTCGGCCCTGGAACATTGGAAAGAAGCGTTGTCTAACGTGATGCCTCACGTAGAAGTGCGAAGCCGCCGAGTAGGTGGTGCTACCTTCCAGATCCCGATGCAGATTCGTCCGGACAGGAAGATTTCTACCGCGATGAAATGGTTGATCCTTTATGCGCGTAAAAGGAACGAGAAATCGATGGCCCTTAGGTTGGCTAACGAGGTCCTTGCAGCTGCCAAAGAAGAAGGTGCTGCCGTTAAGAAGCGTGTGGATACTCATAAGATGGCAGAAGCGAATAAAGCATTTTCCCACTTTAGATTTTAATTACTGAAATGGCAAGAGATTTAAAATATACAAGAAATATAGGGATCGCGGCTCACATTGATGCCGGTAAAACGACCACTACGGAACGTATCCTTTTCTATACGGGTGTAAGCCACAAGATTGGAGAAGTTCACGATGGTGCTGCGACCATGGACTGGATGGAGCAAGAGAAGGAGCGTGGTATTACCATTACTTCAGCAGCTACTACCTGTACCTGGAACTTCCCGATGAAAAACGGACAGGTCGTAGATGAGACCAAGCCGTATAACTTTAACATTATTGATACCCCCGGTCACGTTGACTTTACCGTAGAGGTGAACCGTTCATTGCGTGTACTTGATGGGTTGGTATTTCTTTTCAGTGCGGTAGACGGGGTAGAGCCTCAGTCTGAGACCAACTGGAGGCTTGCTGACAACTACAAGGTGCCACGTATCGGGTTCGTTAATAAAATGGACCGCCAGGGATCTAACTTCCTGAACGTGTGTAAGCAAGTTCGCGAGATGTTGAAGTCTAACGCGGTGCCAATCGTTCTTCCTATCGGTGATGAAGCGGATTTCCGCGGAATCGTTGACCTGGTTAAGAACCGTGCGATCGTATGGCATGAGGACAATTACGGATCTACTTTTGACGAGATCGATATCCCTGAGGATATGGTGGCAGAAGTAAAGGAGTACCGTGCTCACCTGATCGAGGCAGTTGCTGAATACGATGAAAACCTGATGGAGAAGTTCTTCGAAGATGAAGACTCTATCACTGAAGAGGAAGTACACGCTGCATTACGTGCTGCCGTTATGGACATGAGCATCATCCCGATGATCTGTGGTTCTTCCTTTAAGAATAAAGGGGTACAGTTCCTATTAGACGCTGTATGCCGATACCTTCCTTCGCCTATCGATAAAGATGCGATTGTAGGTGTGAACCCAGATACTGGGAAAGAAGAAAAAAGAAATCCTGATCCTAAAGAGCCTTTCGCGGCACTTGCTTTCAAGATCGCTACAGACCCCTTTGTTGGTCGTCTTGCTTTCTTCAGGGCTTATTCCGGAAGACTTGATGCGGGTTCTTACGTACTGAACAATCGTTCCGGTAACAAAGAGCGTATCTCAAGGATCTACCAAATGCACTCTAACAAGCAGAACGCTGTAGATTTCATCAACGCTGGTGATATCGGGGCTGCAGTAGGATTTAAGGATATTAAGACAGGAGATACCCTGACTTCTGAGAAACACCCTCTTGTTTTAGAGAGCATGGATTTCCCAGACCCGGTAATCGGTATCGCTGTTGAGCCTAAAACTAAGGCTGATGTGGATAAGATGGGTATGGCTCTTGCTAAGTTAGCGGAAGAGGATCCAACTTTCCAGGTTAAGACCGATGAGGCTTCAGGACAGACCATCATCTCCGGAATGGGAGAGTTGCACCTGGACATTATTGTAGACCGTATGCGTAGGGAGTTCAAGGTTGAGTTAAACCAAGGACAACCGCAGGTGGAATACAAGGAAGCTATCACTAAGCAGGCGAACCACAGAGAGGTTTATAAGAAGCAGACTGGTGGTCGTGGTAAATTCGCGGATATCGTCTTTACTCTTGAGCCGGCTGAAGAAGGTAAGCCAGGACTGGAATTTGTGAACACTATTAAAGGTGGTAACATTCCTAAGGAATTTGTCCCATCTGTCGAGAAAGGATTCAAGGAAGCCATGAAAAACGGGCCATTGGCCGGATTTGAAATGGACGCCATGAAGGTTACCTTAAAAGACGGATCTTTCCACCCTGTGGATTCTGACCAGTTATCATTTGAGCTGGCGGCTAAACTAGGGTACAAAGAGGCGGCTAAAGCTGCAGGAGCAGTATTAATGGAGCCGATCATGAAATTGGAAGTACTTACCCCGGAAGAAAACATGGGTGATATTGTTGGAGACCTTAACCGTCGACGCGGACAGGTAAACAATATGTCTGACCGTGCCGGAGCTAAGGTGATCAAGGCTGATGTTCCATTATCTGAGATGTTCGGTTACGTAACCTCGTTACGTACACTATCATCCGGTAGGGCAACTTCAACCATGGAGTTCTCTCACTACGCAGAGACCCCTTCCAATATTGCAGAAGAAGTTATTAAGGCAGCTAAAGGCGTAACCGCTTAAAATTTAGGTAGATGAGTCAAAAAATTAGAATAAAACTGAAATCTTACGATCACAACCTGGTAGACAAGTCTGCTGAGAAGATCGTAAAAACGGTAAAGACTACCGGTGCAGTGGTTACGGGACCAATTCCACTTCCAACGCACAAGAAGATCTTTACGGTGCTTCGTTCACCTCACGTGAACAAGAAGAGTAGGGAGCAATTTGAGCTTAGTTCTTACAAAAGGCTGCTCGATATTTACAGCTCCTCGTCCAAGACCATCGATGCGCTGATGAAGCTAGAGCTTCCCAGTGGTGTTGAGGTCGAGATCAAAGTGTGAGGCTGACACCTGGCGAAAGACGATAGTCTTTCTTAACATGTCCTGAGCGTTTCGCGAGGGAAAAACGGTAACAAAAATAGATTCGGGGTCGAATTATTTTTGACCCTGTTTTTTTGCTTCAAAGAGAAGCAGTTTTAAATAAATGTAATCAATTAATTAATTAAAGTATGTCTGGGTTAATAGGAAGAAAAGTAGGCATGACCAGCATTTTCGACGAGAATGGAAAGAACGTTCCATGTACGGTGATCGAAGCTGGACCATGTGTAGTTACCCAAGTCAGAACCGAAGAGGTCGACGGGTATTTTGCCCTTCAGCTTGGTTTCGATGACAAGGCAGAAAAGCGTGCTAATAATGCCGAAAAAGGGCATTATAAGAAAGCAGGCGTTTCTCCCAAGAAAAAAGTCGAGGAATTCAAGTATTTTGAAGAGGGTAGGTTTAAACTGGGAGAAACAATAAGCGTTGATCTTTTCCAGGAAGGTGATTTTGTAGACGTATGTGCTACCTCTAAAGGAAAAGGATTCCAGGGGGTTGTAAAACGTCATGGATTCGGCGGAGTTGGGCAGGCCACACACGGTCAGCATAACCGTCTACGTGCTCCAGGATCTATTGGAGCTGCATCTACACCATCTAGGGTATTTAAAGGAATGAAGATGGCCGGCCGTATGGGTGGCGAGCGCGTCACTGTTCAGAACCTCAGGGTACTGAAAGTGGTTCCAGAGAAGAACCTTTTGGTTTTAAAGGGTTGTGTGCCCGGTCATAAGAACGCTTACATAACGATCGAGAAATAATGAAGGTAGCAGTTTTAGATATCAAAGGAAAAGAGACAGGGAGAAAGGTAGACCTTTCCGATGCTGTTTTCAAGATAGAGCCCAATGAGCACGCCATTTACCTGGATGTAAAGCAGTACCTGGCGCACCAGCGTCAAGGAACTCACCAGTCAAAAGAGCGTGGAGCCATTGCGGGTAGTACCAGGAAGATCAAAAAACAAAAAGGTACAGGTACCGCAAGGGCCGGTAGTATCAAGTCACCTATCTTCAGGGGTGGGGGTCGAATTTTTGGTCCAAGAAGCAAGGATTACAGCCAGAAACTGAACAAGAACGTTAAGCGTCTTGCCAGGAAATCTGCCCTTAGCATCAAAGCCCAGGAGAACTCTCTTATGGTCATCGAGGATTTCAATTTTGAAGCTCCGAAAACCAAAGATTTCATCCAGGTGCTAAAGTCCTTAGGACTGGAGGATAAAAAGTCCCTGATAGTATTGGGCGATTCAAATAATAACGTATATTTGTCGTCGCGCAATTTAACCCGCACTGAAGTTGTAACTAACTCAGAACTAAGTACTTATAAGATTCTGAATGCTCAGAACGTAGTGCTTCTGGAGGGTTCCCTGGAAGGAATAGAATCGAATCTTAGCAAATCGTAAGAAGATGAGTGTATTGATTAAGCCAATTATAACGGAAAAAATGACTGCTGAAGGCGAGTTGAACAACCGCTACGGTTTTGTTGTGAATCCCGGGGCAAACAAAATACAGATCAAGGACGCCGTGGAGGCAGCCTATGGTGTATCAGTGACCAAGGTCAGAACTATGAACTACGGTCCTCAGCGCAAAACGCGTTTCACCAAGACAGGTGTACAACACGGAAAGACCAATGCCTACAAGAAGGCTATTGTAGATGTTGAGGAAGGTGATGTTATTGATTTTTACAGTAATCTATAAAGACACGAAATGTCAGTTAGAAAATTAAAACCGATCACTCCGGGACAGCGTTTCAAGATAGTTAATGGCTTTGATGCCATTACTACCGACAAACCGGAGAAAAGCTTGTTAGCGCCCCTGAAGAAATCAGGAGGTAGGAACAGCAAGGGAAAGATGACCATGCGCCACAGAGGTGGTGGTCACAAGAGGAGATACCGTGTTATTGATTTTAAAAGGGATAAGCAAGGAGTTGCTGCCGAGGTAAAATCAATACAGTACGATCCAAACCGATCTGCATTTATTGCTCTTGTAGAGTATACAGACGGGGAAAAGCGATATGTGATTGCGCAGAACGGCCTTGAGGTCGGGCAGCAGGTCACCGCCGGATCCGGTTCTGCTCCGGAAATCGGAAATGCACTTCCGTTAAGTGATATACCACTGGGAACGATCATTTCCTGTATCGAGTTACGTCCCGGTCAGGGAGCGGTTATGGCTCGAAGTGCCGGAACGTTCGCGCAGCTTATGGCTCGTGACGGAAAGTTTGTAACTATTAAGTTACCATCCGGGGAGACCAGGTTGATTCTTGCGAATTGTCTTGCGACTATCGGGGCTGTATCTAACTCTGATCACCAGTTGATCGTATCCGGTAAAGCGGGTAGAAGTCGCTGGTTGGGTAGGAGACCAAGAACAAGGCCGGTAGCGATGAACCCAGTAGATCACCCGATGGGTGGTGGGGAAGGTAGAGCTTCCGGAGGTCATCCAAGATCCAGAAACGGAATTCCTGCTAAAGGATTCAGGACCCGTTCCAGGACCAAGAATACCAACAGATATATCATAGAACGTAGAAAGAAATAAAAAGAATTAGAAATGGCACGTTCACTAAAAAAAGGACCTTACGTTCATTACAGCCTGGAGAATAAAGTCCAGAAAAACGTGGAAAGCGGAAAGAAGACCGTCATCAAGACCTGGTCAAGAGCTTCCATGATCACACCGGACTTTGTTGGTCAGACGATCGCGGTCCACAACGGACGACAGTTTGTTCCCGTGTATGTAACAGAGAACATGGTAGGGCACAAGTTAGGGGAGTTCTCTCCAACACGCTCTTTCAGGGGTCACGCTGGAGCTAAAAACAAAGGAAAAAAGTAAGCTATGGGAGTTCGAAAAAGACAAATGGCCGAAAGAATTAAGGCAGAAAAGCAGGAGCTTGCGTTTGCAAAACTGAACAATTGCCCTACATCGCCAAGGAAGATGCGTTTAGTCGCAGACCTGGTACGAGGTAAGGAAGTAGAGAAAGCCCTGGCTATCTTGAGATTCAGTCCTAAGGAAGCTTCCAAGAGAGTAGAAAAACTGTTGCTTTCTGCTATCGCTAACTGGCAGGCAAAGAACGAAGATGCGAACATCGAAGATGCGGAGTTGATCGTTAAGGAAATTAAAGTAGACAGTGGGCGTATGCTGAAACGTTTGCGACCTGCTCCACAGGGTAGGGCTCACAGAATAAGAAAGCGTTCCAACCACGTAACACTGGTTTTGGGATCTAACAATAATACACAAGCTTAGTATGGGACAGAAAACTAATCCGATAGGAAATCGTCTTGGGATTATCAGAGGCTGGGAGTCTAACTGGTACGGAGGAAATGATTATGGAGACAAACTGGCCGAAGACGACAAGATAAGGAAGTACGTGCATGCACGTCTGGCAAAAGCCAGTGTATCCAGGGTAATTATAGAACGTACCCTGAAACTTATCACTGTCACCATTACCACTGCGCGTCCTGGTATCATCATCGGGAAAGGCGGACAAGAGGTAGATAAGCTGAAAGAAGAGTTAAAGAAGATCACTGATAAGGAGGTACAGATCAATATTTTCGAGATCAAGAGACCGGAAGTTGACGCTAATTTAGTCGCTGCCAGTGTTGCTCGCCAGATCGAGAACAGGATCTCTTACCGACGTGCTATCAAGATGGCGATCGCTGCGGCCATGAGAATGAATGCAGAGGGCATCAAGATACAGATCTCCGGCCGTTTAAACGGTGCAGAGATGGCGCGTTCCGAATCATATAAAGACGGGCGTATTCCGTTGTCTACTTTCAGAGCCGACATCGACTATGCTTTGCACGAAGCGCACACTACTTACGGTAGGCTTGGTATCAAAGTATGGATCATGAAAGGTGAAGTATACGGCAAGAGAGAATTGTCACCCCTGGTTGGAATGTCAAATAAAGGCCAAGGTGGGAAAGGAAAACAGGATGGCGCTAAAAAACGTCGCAGAAAGTAATTTAAAGAAGCAGTAAGAAATGTTACAGCCAAAAAGAACTAAGTTTCGTAAAGCGCAGAAAGGCCGGATGAAAGGAAATGCCGGAAGAGGGCATCAGCTGTCTAACGGTATGTTCGGTATCAAATCTATGGATACCAGCTTTGTGACCTCGAGGCAGATAGAGGCTGCCCGTATCGCCGCAACGCGATATATGAAAAGACAGGGTCAGTTATGGATCAAGATCTTCCCGGACAAGCCTATCACCAAAAAGCCTTTGGAAGTACGTATGGGTAAAGGTAAAGGTGCGCCGGAATATTTTGTAGCTACGGTAAAGCCAGGAAGGATCTTATTTGAGGTTGCCGGAGTACCAATGGACGTTGCAAAGGAAGCATTGCGACTTGCTGCACAGAAATTACCCGTGAGAACAAAGTTTGTAGTGGCTAGGGATTACGAGGCCGCATAATTTATACTGAGAATGACCATGAAACAATCAGAGATAAAAGAATTATCGGTAGAGGAACTGAGGGATAAGATGGCCGAGTTTAAGAAGCAATATGCCGAAATGAAAGTGGCCCATTCCGTAACCCCGCTGGAAAACCCGCTCCAATTAAGAGGAGCGCGAAGAACTGTAGCCCGATTGGCAACTGAATTAACTAAAAGGGAAAACCAATAATTGGTTCTGCTTTATGGAAAAAAGAAATTTAAGAAAAGAGAGAGTAGGCGTTGTAACCAGCAACAGAATGGAGAAATCAATTGTGGTTTCAGAAGTTAAGCGGGTTAAGCATCCTATGTACGGTAAATTCGTACTGCGAACAAAAAAATATGTTGCACACGATGAGACCAACGACTGCAATATTGGTGATACTGTTAAGATCATGGAGACACGTCCATTGAGTAAGACCAAATGTTGGAGACTGGTTGAAATCCTAGAAAGAGCCAAATAATATGTTACAGCAAGAATCCAGATTAAAAGTGGCCGACAACACAGGGGCTAAGGAAGTTCTTACTATCCGAGTGCTAGGTGGAACCAAGAGAAGATATGCTTCTGTTGGAGACAAGATCGTGGTATCGGTAAAAGAAGCTACCCCTAACGGGACCATTAAGAAAGGTGCGGTTTCAACAGCCGTAGTAGTTCGCACAAAGAAAGAGGTGCGCAGACCGGACGGATCATATATCCGTTTTGACGACAACGCTTGCGTGTTGTTGAACCCGACAGGGGAGATGAGGGGAACTCGTGTCTTTGGACCGGTTGCCAGGGAACTTCGCGATAAGCAGTTCATGAAGATTGTCTCACTAGCACCTGAGGTACTGTAAATAAATGTGAGGAAACCGGTGATCAGAAACCGGAGGCTTGCAACAGATAACAGATATTAAGCATCAACAAGATGAAATTAAAAATAAAAACAGGGGATACCGTAAAAGTCACAGCCGGAGACCATAAAGGTTCAGAAGGTAAAGTGGTACAGGTAGACCGTGAGAAGAACAAAGCGATTGTCGAAGGCGTCAATATGGTTTCCAAGCACGAGAAGCCCAGCGCGAAGAACCCGCAAGGGGGAATCGTAAAGAAAGAGGCGTTTATCCATATTTCTAACCTGGCGTTGGTGGATCCTAAATCAGGAGACACTACAAGGGTAGGATACGAGGTAAGGGATGGCAAGAAAGTAAGGTTTTCTAAGAAATCCAACGAAGTAATTTAGTTATGGGGTACGTTCCAAGATTAAAACAAGAGTATAAAGAGCGCGTGATCAAGGCGCTTAAGGAAGAGTTTGGGTACAGCAATGTAATGCAGGTGCCTAAATTGGAGAAGATTGTTGTGAGCAGGGGAGTTGGTGCTGCTGTGGCTGATAAGAAACTTATCGACCATGCAGTAGACGAACTAACCATGATCACCGGTCAGAAAGCGGTAGCTACCATTTCCAAGAAAGATGTCGCGGCGTTTAAACTGCGTAAGGGAATGCCTATCGGTGCCAAGGTTACGCTCAGGGGAGAAAAGATGTATGAATTCTTGGATCGTCTGGTAACTTCTGCACTTCCAAGGGTAAGGGATTTCCAGGGAATCCGCGCTACAGGATTTGACGGAAGGGGGAACTATAACCTCGGGGTGACCGAGCAGATCATTTTCCCTGAAGTGAATATCGATAAGATTAACCGTATTAACGGAATGGATATCACTTTCGTTACCACCGCGGAAACAGATAAGGAAGCAAAATCATTGTTAACCGAATTAGGTTTACCTTTTAAAAAGAACTAGTATGGCTAAAGAATCAATGAAAGCCCGTGAAAGAAAAAGGGCAAGGACAGTAGCAAAATACGCTGAGAAGCGCAAGGAGCTGAAGGAAGCGGGAGATTACGAAGCCCTACAGAAATTACCCAGAAATGCCTCCCCGGTACGTATGCACAACCGTTGCAAGCTTACGGGAAGACCTAAGGGATATATGAGAACGTTTGGTATCTCCAGAGTCATGTTTCGCGAAATGGCGAATAATGGGCTGATTCCAGGGGTTAAAAAAGCAAGTTGGTAAAAGATAAAAGGGAAGAACATGTTTACAGATCCTATAGCAGATTATTTAACAAGAGTACGGAACGCCAGTAGGGCGGGCCACAGGGTAGTAGAGATCCCTGCTTCCAATTTGAAGAAAGAGGTAACCAAGATCCTTTTTGATCAGGGGTATATCCTTAGCTACAAATTTGAAGAGGACAAGGTACAAGGTACCATCAAAATTGCCTTAAAGTATGACAAGCAGACTAAAGAGCCTGTCATCAAGAAAATACAACGTATCAGTAAGCCTGGTCTGAGAAAGTACGCATCCTCTGATGAGATGCCACGAGTATTGAACGGGTTAGGAATAGCCATAGTGTCTACCTCTCACGGGGTAATGACCAGCAAGCGTGCCAAGCAGGAGAAAGTTGGCGGCGAGGTACTGTGCTATGTTTATTAATGAGAATTAAAGGATAGAAAAATGTCTAGAATAGGGAATAATCCAATCGTAATGCCCGAGGGTACTACAGCAAACATCACGGATAACGTGATCACTGTTAAGGGAAAGCTGGGCGAATTAAGCCAGAGCTTTGACGGGGTGACTATCCGGATAGAGGACAACGAGATCATCGTTAACCGTCCTTCTGATAGTATTGAGCACAAGACTAAGCACGGACTTTACCGCTCCCTTGTTAACAACATGGTACTGGGTGTATCTGAAGGTTGGACAAAGGAATTAGAATTGGTCGGAGTTGGATACCGTGCCAGTAACCAAGGACAAAAATTGGATCTTGCCTTAGGCTTTTCCCACAATATTGTTCTGGAACTGGCCCCGGAAGTAAAGATCGAAACCACCTCTGAAAAAGGAAAGAACCCAACGATCAAACTGACGTCTCACGACAAGCAGCTTGTAGGGCAGATCGCCGCTAAAATCCGTTCCTTCCGTAAGCCAGAGCCTTACAAAGGAAAAGGGATCAAGTTCAAAGGCGAAATTTTAAGAAGAAAAGCAGGTAAATCAGCTTAATAACTGAATCATGGGATTATCAAAGACCGAGCGTAGAATACGCATCAAAAGAAGAATTAGAAAGGTATCCTTTGGAACCGCTGAGAAGCCTCGTCTGGCTGTTTTCAGGAGTAACAAGGAGATCTATGCCCAGTTGATAGACGATAACAAGGGGGTAACCCTTGCAGCTGCCTCTTCCAGGGATAAGGAAGTAAAAGCAGATGGGACCAAAATGGAAGTTGCCAACCAAGTAGGGAAGGTCATCGCTGAGAAGGCGAAGGAAGCCGGGATCGAAATGGTTGCCTTTGACCGTGGAGGTAATTTATATCACGGAAGGGTTAAATCGTTGGCCGAAGGTGCCAGGGAAGCTGGATTAAAATTTTAATTAAAGGTATGTACGGGAAATACAAAAATGTAGAAACTGTGAAACCTGGAGGTCTTGAACTGAAAGATCGCTTGGTGGGAGTACAACGTGTAACAAAGGTAACCAAGGGTGGTAGAGCCTTCGGTTTCTCTGCGATCGTTGTTGTAGGTGATGAGAATGGTGTCGTTGGCCACGGTTTAGGAAAATCTAAGGAAGTGGCAACCGCAATTGCTAAGGCAATCGAAGACGCTAAGAAAAACCTGATCAGGATTCCCCTGAATAAGGGAACACTGCCTCACGAGCAAAAAGGGAAATATGGTGGAGCCAGGGTATATGTCCAGCCTGCATCTCACGGTACCGGGGTTATTGCCGGTGGAGCCGTACGTGCGGTACTGGAGGCAGTAGGAGTACAGGATGTACTTTCTAAGTCCCAGGGATCTTCTAACCCACACAACGTAGTAAAGGCTACCTTTGATGCGCTCTTGCAATTAAGAGATGCACAGACCGTAGCACAACAACGAGGTGTCTCTTTAGAAAAAGTATTTAAAGGATAAGCGAGAATCAAATGGCAAAGATAAAAGTAACACAGGTGAAGAGTGGGATTAAAAGACCACAGAACCAGAAACGAACTTTGGAAGCCCTGGGCTTGCGAAAAATAGGTCAGGTCGTGGAACACGAAGACACGCCCGCGATTCTTGGCATGATCAATAAAGTAAAACACTTGGTTTCCACAGAGGAAGCTTAAAAAATACAGTGTGATGAAATTAAGCAATTTGAAACCAGCAAAAGGTGCTACTCATAAAGCAGGAAAAATCGTAGGTCGTGGACAAGGTTCAGGAAAAGGCGGTACTGCTACACGTGGTCATAAAGGTGCCAAATCAAGATCCGGTTATTCTAAGAAGATCGGTTTTGAAGGTGGGCAGATGCCATTACAGCGCCGAGTTCCTAAATTTGGTTTTACCAACATCAACCGCGTAGAGTACAGGGGAATTAACCTGGCTAGCCTACAGCAATTGGTGGATGAGAAAGCCATAAAGGACACCGTTACCCTGGAAGACCTTATCGCCAACAACCTGGCTGGTAAGAACGACCTGGTAAAAATATTAGGAAATGGAGAGCTGAAAGCTCCATTGAAAGTCACTGTTCATAAATTTACAGCTACCGCGAAAAAAGCTATCGAGGCTGCAGGTGGTGAGGCTATAAATTTATAAGAAGACAAACTATGAAGAAGTTTTTTGAGATTATATCCAATATCTGGAAGATTGATGAGCTGAGGGCAAGGATTTTGGTTACTCTGGGGCTCTTATTGGTGTACCGTTTTGGTGCGCAGATAGTTCTTCCGGGTATAGATACCTCACAATTGGCAGAGTTATCTTCCAATACTGAGCAAGGTATACTGGGAATTCTGAATGCATTCACAGGAGGCGCCTTTGCCAATGCTTCTGTTTTCGCCTTAGGGATCATGCCCTATATTTCGGCATCCATTGTAGTGCAGTTAATGGGAATCGCGGTTCCTTATCTGCAAAAACTGGATAAAGAAGGTGAAAGCGGTAGAAAAACTAAAAACCAGATCACCCGATGGCTGACCATCGGAATCTGTATTGTACAGGCCCCGGCATACCTCTATAGCCTTAGTGCGCTAGGAGTGCCGGACAGTGCATTCTTATTGGGGAAAGGACTTAACTTTATGGTCCCTGCGGTAATCATCCTGGTTACAGGAACCGTATTTGCCATGTGGTTAGGAGAGCGTATTACGGATAAAGGGATCGGGAATGGTATTTCCCTCCTGATTATGATCGGTATTATCGCGACCATGCCTCAATCTTTTGTCCAGGAATTTATTTCCAGGACAACAAATAACAACGGGGGACTGATGTTCATGTTGATCGAAGTTATTCTTTGGTTCCTGGTTATCCTGGCAAGTGTGTTACTGGTAATGGCTACAAGGCGTATACCGGTACAGTATGCGAGGAGAACAGCATCCGGAGGGTACGAGAAGAACGTTATCGGTTCCAGGCAGTATATCCCTTTAAAGCTCAATGCTTCCGGGGTAATGCCTATCATCTTTGCCCAGGCGATCATGTTCGCTCCCGGATTATTGGGACGTACGTTTAACGATACCGCAGTGGGTCAGTGGATGGAGGTACAGTTCCAGGATATATTTGGCCTGGCTTACAACATCTTGTTCGCCCTGCTGATTATCATATTTACCTACTTCTATACGGCCATCACCGTGCCAACTAATAAGATGGCAGATGACCTGAAGAGAAGTGGAGGATTTATCCCCGGGATCAGACCCGGTAAAGAGACTGCAAGTTTCCTTGATAAGGTGATGTCTCTGATCACCCTGCCCGGTGCAGTATTCCTGGCATTACTCGCCGTATTACCGGCTGTAGTAGTAAAGCTGATGGACATACAACCCGGATGGGCGTTATTTTACGGTGGAACTTCCCTGCTGATCATGGTTGGGGTGGCAATAGACACTGTACAACAAGTAAACTCGTATTTGCTGAACAGGCATTACGATGGACTAATGAAAACTGGAAAAAACAGAAAAGTAGCATAATAATATGGCCAAACAAGCACCCATAGAACAAGACGGCTCTATTATAGAAGCGTTGTCAAATGCCATGTTCCGAGTGGAACTGGAAAATGGACACGTGGTTACGGCTCACATTTCCGGGAAGATGCGAATGCATTACATTAAGTTGTTACCCGGTGATAAGGTAAAACTTGAGATGAGTCCGTACGATTTAAGCAAGGCAAGAATTACATATAGATATTAAGACTTTAGAACGATGAAAGTAAGAGCATCCATTAAGAAGCGAAGCGCTGAATGCAAGATAGTACGCAGAAAGGGCAGGCTTTACGTGATTAACAAAAAGAATCCTAGATTTAAACAAAGACAAGGGTAATTATGGCAAGAATAGCAGGGGTAGATATACCAAAGCAGAAAAGAGGGGTCATCGCCCTTACCTATATTTTTGGTATCGGTAAAAGCAGGGCTCAGGAAATTCTGGAGAAAGCCGGAGTTGACGAGGACAAGACTGTATCTGATTGGTCTGATGACGAGATCGGTAGTGTTCGTGATGCAGTATCTTCTTATAAGATAGAAGGGGAGCTTCGTTCTGAAACACAACTAAACATCAAGCGATTGATGGATATTGGTTGTTACCGTGGGATCCGTCACCGTTCTGGACTTCCATTGAGAGGACAACGTACTAAGAATAACTCTAGGACGAGGAAAGGAAAGAGAAAAACGGTTGCTAACAAGAAGAAAGCAACTAAATAATAAATAGAAGTATGGCAAAGACAGGTGCAAAAGCAGGCACAAAAGCCGCAAAAAAGCGTAAAGTAATTGTAGAGTCTACCGGGGAGGCGCATATCACAGCCTCTTTCAACAACATCATCATTTCCCTGACCAACAAGAAGGGCGATGTGATTTCCTGGTCATCTGCTGGTAAGATGGGATTCAGGGGCTCTAAGAAGAATACTCCTTACGCTGCCCAGGTTGCTTCCGAAGAGTGTGCTAAGATCGCACATGAAGCCGGACTAAGGAAAGTGAAGGTCTATGTAAAAGGACCAGGTAACGGACGTGAATCCGCTATCCGCTCTATCCACAATTCCGGGATCGAAGTTACAGAGATCATCGATGTTACTCCGCTGCCACACAATGGCTGCAGGCCTCCGAAAAGAAGGAGAGTATAATTTATATCATAACCTGAATAATTAATTTTTCACAGGGAGTGTAGTTACGATTATCGAAGGATTAGCCTTAATTCATAATCACATTCCTAAATTTATAGAAGATGGCAAGATACACAGGACCAAAAACAAAGATCGCTCGTAAATTCGGCGAAGCGATATTCGGAGACGACAAGTCTTTTGAAAAGAAAAATTACCCACCGGGACAGCACGGTAACAACCGTCGTCGTGGTAAGAAATCAGAATATGCTATCCAGTTGATGGAGAAGCAGAAAGCTAAGTATACCTACGGTATCCTTGAGCGCCAATTCCGTAACATCTTTGCACGTGCAAACCGAAGCAAGGGAGTTACCGGTGAGGTTCTGTTACAGTTGTGCGAATCACGTCTGGACAACGTGGTATTCCGTTTCGGAATTTCAACTTCCAGGAGAGGAGCGCGGCAGTTAGTTTCTCACAGGCACATCACCGTTAATGGTGAAGTCGTGAATATTCCTTCTTACTCATTGAAAGCAGGAGACGTTGTAGGTGTTAGAGAAAAATCTAAATCCCTGCAAACTATCCAGGATGCTTTAGCTGCCAACAGCAGTGTTTACGAATGGCTGAGCTGGAATTCAGAAAAAATGCAAGGTACCTTTGTTGCGGTTCCAGAACGTATTCAGATTCCGGAGAACATCAAAGAACAATTAATCGTTGAGTTATACTCGAAATAAAACAACACAGATCTGACTATGGCATTATTTAATTTTCAGAAGCCCGACAAAGTTATAATGATTGATTCTTCCGATTTCGAAGGGAAATTTGAATTTCGCCCTTTGGAACCCGGATACGGTCTGACTGTCGGGAACGCGCTCAGAAGAGTACTGCTTTCCTCTCTGGAAGGTTTTGCTATCACTTCTGTTCGTATCGATAAAGTAGAGCACGAGTTTTCGGTCATTGAAGGTGTTGTAGAAGATGTAACCGAAATGATCCTGAACCTGAAACAGGTTCGCTTTAAAAGGCAGATCGAAGATGTGAACGAAGAAACTGTTTCCATCTCCGTAAGCGGGAAAGAACAACTTACCGCCGGTGATTTCCAGAAATTCATCTCTGGATACCAGGTGCTGAATCCTGACCTTGTCATCTGTAACATGGATCCTAAGGTCAATATCAACATGGAGTTGATCATTGAGAAAGGTAGGGGATATGTTCCTGCAGAAGAGAACAAGAAATCTAATGCGCCTATCGGTAGCATTGCTGTTGACTCTATCTTCACCCCTGTGAAGAATGTGAAGTACAGCATTGAGAACTTCCGTGTGGAGCAGAAGACCGATTATGAGAAATTGGTTTTTGAGATCATGACAGACGGATCTATCCATCCTAAGGACGCCCTTACAGAGGCGGCTAAGGTGTTGATCCACCACTTCATGCTCTTCTCTGACGAGCGTATCACCCTGGAAGCAGATGAGATCGCACAGACAGAGACCTATGATGAGGAGTCACTGCACATGCGCCAGTTACTGAAGACCAAGTTGGTAGATATGGATCTTTCCGTACGTGCCCTGAACTGCCTGAAGGCAGCTGAAGTGGACACCCTGGGAGACCTTGTATCTTTCAATAAGAACGACCTGATGAAATTCAGGAACTTTGGTAAAAAGTCGCTCACAGAGTTAGAAGAGCTGGTCATCAACAAAGGCCTGAACTTCGGCATGGACCTGTCAAAGTATAAATTGGATAAAGATTAAATTTGGCCCTGAGCCCGTTACTGACGGAGTAGGGATTATTATAGAATAGAACGATGAGACACGGAAAAAAGATCAATCACTTAGGAAGACAGACAGCCCACAGAAAGGCGATGCTGGCCAACATGGCTTGTTCCCTGATTGAACACAAGAGAATTAATACCACTGTGGCCAAGGCCAAAGCGTTGAAGCAGTTCATTGAGCCCCTGATCACAAAATCAAAGGCAGAGAATAACAAGACTGCCGAAAAGGGTACCCATAACAGGCGTATCGTTTTCAGGAACCTCAGGGATAAGCACGCGGTAAGCGAGCTTTTTGATACGGTAGCCGAGAAGGTTGCGGATCGTCCGGGAGGATATACCCGAATTATCAAACTGGGTAACCGAATGGGAGATAACGCGGATATGGCCATGATAGAGCTGGTAGACTTTAACGAGCTTTACAATGCCGGGGAGACCAAGAAGAAGAAAACTACCCGTCGTAGCCGAAGCAAGAAAACAGAAACTGCTCCGGCACCGGAAGCAACAAAAGAGACTAAAACTGACGATTCAGAAGAATAGGATGTTGAGAACTTTTAAAATACGGAAAAAGGATAGGCCTAAAAGCTTATCCTTTTTTTGTGTTTCTTTGTGAAACTTTTATAGCAAGAAGACTGATGAAGTACATTACCAGGAAAAAAGCACTAGTATTATTGGCAGACGGCACCATATTTTATGGCAAGGCCGTAGGTGAGAAGGAAGGAACCGCCTTTGGCGAAGTTTGTTTTAACACCGGGATGACGGGTTACCAGGAGATCTTCACAGACCCCTCTTATTTTGGGCAGATGATGGTTACCACTAACGCGCATATCGGGAATTACGGGACCAACGAGGATGAGGTGGAATCGGATTCAGTAAAGATATCCGGACTTATTTGCAAAAATTTCAGTTACACCTATTCCCGCCCGGCTGCAGACAAAAGCTTACAGCAATTTCTCGAGGAAAACAGCTTGTTCGCGATATCTGATGTAGATACCCGCGCCCTTGTAGCCTATATTCGTGAACATGGAGCTATGAACGCCGTAATTTCGACAAGAGTCGACGAAATAGACGCCTTAAAAGAAGAACTGAAACAGGTGCCTGATATGGATGGCCTGGAGTTAGCTTCAAAAGTGTCAACCAAGGAGCCTTATTATTTGGGTGATGAAAATGCACCGATACGGATAGCAGCCCTGGATATCGGTATTAAAAAGAATATCCTCAGGAACTTGGTGAAGAGAGATGCCTACGTTAAGGTTTTCCCATATGATACTTCTTACGAGGAGATGAAGTCCTGGAATCCCGATGGATATTTTATCTCTAACGGCCCTGGAGATCCCAAGCCATTACTGAGTGCCATAGATGTTACAAAAAGCATCATTGCCGACGATAAACCCTTGTTCGGGATTTGTCTCGGACACCAGATATTAGCCCTGGCTAATGGGGTGACCACCTATAAGATGCACCACGGACACCGCGGGATTAACCACCCTGTCCTGAACCTGGAAACCGGGAAAGGGGAGATCACTTCCCAGAACCATGGATTTTCGATCAACAGGGAGGAGACCGAGTCACACCCTGAGCTGGAAATCACGCATGTACACCTGAATGACCATACCGTTGCCGGTATGCGAATGAAGGGTAAGCCGGTGTTTTCTGTTCAGTACCACCCGGAAGCCAGTCCGGGACCGCATGATGCTGATTACCTGTTTGACCAGTTCTTTGAACTGATACAGGCAAGTGTTAGTAATAAAGCAACGGTTTAACGAATTGTTATATTCCTCCCAATAGCATGCCTTTGAAAGGTTTCATCGGTAGTCTTTTGTATATTTGGAATTCACCATTTTTAAGATAAAAAAGAAAACAAAATGAGTATCATAATAGACGTACATGCGCGACAAATCCTGGATTCGCGCGGGAACCCGACAGTAGAAGTAGATGTGATCACCGAGAACGGTGTAATGGGCAGGGCAGCTGTTCCTTCCGGAGCTTCTACAGGAGAACATGAAGCCGTTGAGCTTCGCGATGGCGGAAAGGCATTTATGGGCAAGGGAGTAAGCCAGGCCGTAAAGAATGTGAACGATATCATCGCCGACCAGATCCGCGGTATGTTAGTCTATGAGCAGAACCAGATAGACCAGGCAATGATAGACCTGGATGGTACCAAGAACAAATCAAAACTGGGAGCTAATGCAATTTTAGGCGTTTCCCTGGCTGTGGCCAAGGCAGCAGCCAACGAGTTAGGGCAATCTCTATACCGCTATGTCGGGGGGGTAAGTGCCAATACGCTTCCTGTTCCTATGATGAATATTATTAATGGTGGCTCCCATTCGGATGCACCGATCGCTTTCCAGGAATTCATGGTAATGCCGGTCAAGGCGAAAAACTTCTCCCATGCCATGCAAATGGGGACGGAGATCTTTCACCACCTGAAAAAAGTTCTTCACGACCGTGACCTTAGTACCGCCGTGGGAGATGAAGGAGGATTTGCACCTACCCTGGATGGAACCGAAGATGCCCTGGATACTATAGGGATAGCGGTAAAGAATGCAGGATACACTTTAGGAGACGATGTAATGATCGCCCTGGACTGTGCCGCAGCAGAGTTCTACGTAGACGGTAAATACGACTACACGAAATTTGAAGGCAGCAACGGGGCTGTACGTACTTCTGAAGAACAGGCTCAATACCTGGCAGACCTTTGTTCAAAGTACCCAATCATCTCTATTGAAGACGGTATGGATGAAAATGACTGGGACGGATGGAAAGCTCTTACGGATAAAGTAGGGGAAAAAGTACAGTTGGTTGGGGACGACCTGTTTGTAACCAATGTAGAACGCCTTTCCAGGGGAATTGAAAATGGAATAGCGAACTCTATCCTGATCAAAGTAAACCAAATAGGGACCCTGACAGAAACGATCGCTGCAGTGAACATGGCGAAAAATGCGGGCTATACTTCAGTGATGTCTCACCGTTCAGGAGAGACCGAGGATAATACCATAGCAGACCTGGCAGTAGCGCTGAACACAGGGCAGATAAAGACTGGTTCTGCTTCCAGGAGTGACCGTATGGCCAAGTATAATCAACTTCTCCGAATAGAGGAAGAATTGGGAGATGTGGCATACTATCCCCAGGGAAACGCATTTAATATCAAAGCCTGAATTCGTAAGGCTTGTTTGAGCACAAGAATATAAATTAGCAGAAAGCCGGGGAGTTCATTCCCCGGCTTTTTTTATGTTTTCTTTACAATGCAGTTTGCCGAAAGAGTAATTAATTAAGTATCTTTTGAATCCCTTATCAATAGATAATAGCCTATGAATAATTTTTTAATAGTCGCTGCTGAGAATGATGGACTTATCAAGTGTAAGGCCGGTGGTATGGGTGATGTGGTACGTGATGTGCCAAGGCAGATCTCTGAACGGGGAGATAAGGTGCATGTAGTAGTGCCTGCTTATTCGCGCTTGCACCAGGGTGGTAAGTTTATCATGAACCTGAATTTTCAGTTGAGGGGACAAGCATATTCGGCCGAACTGTACGAAGTGAGCCCGAAGAAACCTTTTGATAACCTTACTCACTATGTGATCCACCACCCGGAAATCACAGCCGGTGAAATAGGACATATTTACCATAATGATCCCAAGGAGCCATTTTATACCGATGCGATAAAATTCATCGTCTTCTGTACTGCCGTGGCGGAAGCAGTCCGCCAAGAGGTTTTTGGTACCCTGGATGTGGTCCATTTACACGATTGGCATACCAGCTTATTACTTTTCCTTAGAACGTATCATCCCCAATACGAATCTTTGAAGAGGCCCAGGTTTGTATACAGTATTCACAACCTGGCCATACAGGGAATTCGACCCTTTGACGATAATTATTCCTCCTTGAGCAACTGGTTTCCTGAAGTTGATTACAACAGGGAAAAGCTCATGGATTACCGGTACCGCGACTGTATAAATCTTATGGCTACAGGTATCCGTCTCGCCGATGCCGTACACACCGTTTCTCCTTCGTATAAGGAGGATGTGCTGAAGCCCAGCAGGCCACCGGAATTCATAGGTGGTGAGAGCCTGGAAGAAGATCTTAAACAGGCCGATATGGAAGGCAGGTTATTCGGTATACTGAATGGTTCCAATTACAAGAATATTCGGACGGCACAGAAAAAGAACATCTACAGGAATACTATTCGTGCTATCTTTCAATGGCTACAGGAAGAATCTAAAAAGTATAAAGCCGATTTCCTGGCGCATACCGGTGAAAAGGTGGTGGAAATACTGAACCAGCCCCCGCGTTTTGTCTGTGCCAGTGTGGCCAGGTTGACAGAGCAGAAATTCTATTTCTTTAAGCGATCACCCCAGTTACTTGCCGATATGCTGGAAAGGCTTGATAAGGTGGGGGGGATTTTTATGCTGCTCGGGACCGGTGACCCGGAATACGAACAGCTTTTCAGGGATATGAGTTACAAACATCCGAATTTCATCTTCACCAATGGGCAGTCTGAAGACCTGATCGATTCTATTTACCTGGAAGCAGATCTCTATATTATGCCCAGCCAGTTTGAACCCTGTGGCATAAGCCAGATGCTGGCCATGAGAAGTGGTACTCCCTGCCTGGTACATCATACCGGTGGACTCAAAGACACGGTATCCCACCTGGAAACCGGGTTTGTTTTTAACGGTGACACCTTTGAAGAGAAACGGGAGAATATGCTGGAGAGTTTTGATATGGCGCTGCACCTCTTTTTCAATGACCCGGTACGTTGGAAAAAAATCCAGGCCAATGCCAAAAAAATGCGCTTTACCTGGGAGAAATCCGTTGATGATTATTACCGCTACCTCTATGCACTCCCGGTACGCAAATAATCCGTTTTTACAGTAGGTCCGGGGGTTTGTTAATAATCCCTTAAATCCAATTTTGAATTGTTAAGATGGGTCTATTTTTCTTAAATTTACGGTCGATAAATTAAAACAGATAAAGATACATGTCAGATAAAGTTACACTGGAATACCAAGGCAAAAAGTATGATTTCCCTATCGTTGAAGGAACAGAAGATGAGAAAGGCATCGATATCAAGAAATTACGGGCCACCACAGGTATCGTAACCCTTGATCCCGGTTACAAGAACACCGGTTCTTGTGAGAGTGCCATCACCTTCCTTGACGGTGAGAAAGGTATTCTGAGGTACCGTGGATATTCTATTGAAGAACTTGCTGAACATGCCTCCTTCCTTGAAGTTGCATTTTTGCTGATTTTTGGAGAACTCCCCAATAAAGAACAGCTGGATAAATTTCACAAAGACATTAAAGCCGAGTCTCATGTAGATGAGGATATGAAGAAGATACTGGATAGCTTTCCCAAATCGGCACACCCGATGGGCGTTCTATCCTCTTTGACATCTGCCCTGATCGCATTTAACCCCATGTCTGTGAACGTCAGCTCTGAAAAAGACATGTACCACGCCATTACCCGGATACTCGCTAAATTCCCGGTACTTGTGGCCTGGACACTGAGGAAGAAAAAAGGACTTCCTTTAGATTACGGGGACAACTCATTAGGCTATGTAGAGAACATTCATAAAATGATGTTCAAGAAGCCAAATGAAGAATACAAGAGTAATGAGATCGTAATAGAGGCCCTTGATAAACTACTTATCCTGCACGCAGACCATGAGCAGAACTGTTCTACTTCTACCGTACGAATTGTCGGATCATCACATGCGGGGCTTTTCGCATCCCTGTCAGCCGGTATTTCTGCCTTATGGGGTCCGCTTCACGGGGGAGCCAACCAGGCAGTGTTAGAGATGCTGGAAGCTATCGAAGCAGACGGAGGGGATACTAAAAAATATATGGCCAAAGCCAAGGATAAGGAAGATCCTTTCAGGTTAATGGGCTTCGGACACCGTGTCTATAAGAATTTTGATCCTAGGGCTAAGATCATTAAAAAAGCGGCCGATGAAGTACTGGCAGATCTGGGTATCGAAGATCCTATCCTTGAAATAGCCAAAGGTTTGGAAAAAGAAGCTCTTGAGGATTCTTATTTCGTCGACAGGAAATTGTATCCGAACGTGGACTTCTATTCGGGAATCATTTACCGTGCCCTCGGGATCCCTACAGATATGTTCACCGTGATGTTTGCCCTGGGTAGACTTCCCGGTTGGATCTCGCAGTGGAGAGAAATGCGTTTAAAGAACGAGCCCATTGGCAGGCCCCGACAGATTTATACCGGAGCCAACAAACGTGCTTTTGTACCTGTAGAGAAACGATAAACTCCCCCTTAGCATATGCTACATTTAAACGTAGTTAACGAGACCGACAGCTTAAAGGCGGTAGTCCTGGGTACGGCTAAAAGTCCCGGGCCTGTTCCTGCCCCCGATTCTGCTTATGATCCAAAATCGCTGGAACATATCCTCGCAGGAACCTATCCTACAGAAGAAGATATGATCCGTGAAATGGATGCCTTTGACCAGGTGCTGAAGAAGCACGGCGTTAAGGTTTACAGGCCGGAGGTTATAGAGAATTGTAACCAGATCTTCTCCAGGGATATAGCTTTTGTAATTGATAATAAACTGGTGAAAGCCAACATTCTACCGGACAGGGAAAATGAATTCCAGGCCATCATGCATGTGCTTGATGCCATTGCGCCGGAGAATATATTGTATCCCCCGGAAGAGGTACACGTAGAAGGCGGGGACGTGATGCCCTGGAACGACTATTTATTTGTCGGGACCTACACCAAAGAGGATTATCCCGATTACATTACCGCCAGGACCAATAAGGCTGCTGTAGAATACCTGCAGCGACAATTCCCGGAAAAGAAGGTCAAGAGTTTTGAACTTCGAAAGTCCAATGTAGAGGCTAAGGAGAATGCCTTACACCTGGATTGCTGCTTTCAGCCGGTAGGGAAGGATAAGGCCATCCTGCATCGGAATGGATTCCTGGTACAGGAAGAATACGACTGGCTGGTCAATTACTTTGGGGCGGAGAATATTTTTGAGATTACTAAGGACGAGATGTATCGTATGTATAGTAATGTATTCTCCATCTCACCCGAAGTCGTGGTTTCTGAAAAGAGCTTTACCCGGCTGAATGATTGGTTGCGAGAACAAGGCTTCACCGTAGAAGAAATTCCGTATTCCGAAATTGCAAAACAAGAAGGCCTGTTGCGCTGTAGTACACTGCCACTCATCCGGGAATAAGCCGGAAAAACCATTGCTATAAATCTTTTAGGGGTCCGTCTGCTATCAAGTAGAAAAGGATTAAATTTGCGGGCTGAAATTTTATTGAAAGGAGTTATGAAGCAGATCACTAATACCATTTTAATGGTTAGACCCGTTGGATTCAGGATGAATGAGCAAACAGCGGTGAATAACTATTTCCAGGAAGACCTGGCCCTGCAAAAGGAAGCTATCAACCATAAGGCGCAACGCGAATTTGATGCCTTTGTCGATCTGCTCAGGGCGAAAGGAATCCATGTAGTGGTGATCGAAGATACTCCAGATCCCGATACCCCTGATTCTATATTTCCCAATAACTGGGTTTCCTTTCACAGTGACGGAACCGTTGGTCTCTATCCTATGTTCGCTGAAAACCGCAGGTTGGAACGTCGAGAAGATGTCATGGAAAAACTGGAAGAGGAAGGTTTTGTAATCAAAGGTTTTATGGATTACACCTCGGCCGAAGAAGAAGGTCTATTCCTTGAAGGTACCGGTAGTATAGTGCTGGACAGGGAGCACAAGATCGCCTATTGTGCATTGTCTGACCGGGCCGATGAGGAACTCTTTATCGAATTCTGTGAGGATTTTGAATACATGCCCGTGATCTTTACAGCCAACCAGTCTGTAGACGGTAAAAGGATGCCTATTTACCATACCAATGTTATGATGTGCCTGGGAAACAACTTTTCGGTGATCTGCCTGGATACTATTGATGACAAGAAAGAACGTAAGAGCGTGGTTTCTCAACTGAATAATTCAGGGAAAGAGATCATAGAGATCAGCGAAGAGCAGATGCACCGCTTTGCAGGCAATATGCTGCAGGTAAAAGGGAAGGACGATCAGCCATTCCTGGTTATGAGCTCTGCGGCTTACCATAGCCT
>JABDLH010000097.1 GCA_013003145.1 Flavobacteriaceae bacterium
ATGCAATCCTGCGTTTACTGCACCATAAAAATGACCAGATTAAACTGGAGGCCTTGGAATGTGTCAAAGAATTCTGTGTTTTAGAATCGCTGGAGATATTAAAGAAAATATACCCGGAGAATAAAGCAGAGATCAAACGTACCATATTAGATACTATTGGCTTCCTGGGCTCAGAAACAGAAATACCCTTCTTAGAACGGGTAATTCATCAAGAGAAGGACTTTATGGTGAAAAGCAAGGCGATTAGCAGCCTTAATGAAATTAAACCGGACAGTATCCTTCCCGAAGAGGTATTGGCTAAGCCCGGAAAGGAAGAACTGACCTTTGATCCCCAGCAGGAAGACCAAGGAGCACAAGTAGACACCCAGGAAAATGAGCCGGTACCGGTTGTAACTGAAACACAATCCCCAGAAGCAGCATCTTTAGAAGAGGAGGTATTGACCGAAGCGGTTCCCGGAATACCCCCTGCTGAGGAAATGCCTGTCGCAACTGCGATCGAAGAACTTGAAAATGAAGAAAATATATCAGCACCGTCTGAAAAAGGTCTGAGTATTCCTGACGAGCTTCCGATAGAAGAAGAGGACCTGGAGATCTTTGACCTCTGCCTTCATGAATCTCTAGAAGAATTGATCCTTGAAGCTCGTGAATACGAAGGTACGCTAAGTCCGAGGGGGGTACTATCCCTGGATTTCCTCCCCCTGGTCAATGAACCACAAGCCGAGGAACCATTTGATTCCGAGCTGTCGGAAGACGAATGTGAGGCCATTATGCATATGGAAACCGTATACGAGATCCTTGAAGCCGGGGATGATGAAATTCCAGAAGAGGAGCAGGAAGATATACCCCTGGACAGCTTATTGCATCCCCATGGTATTGCCTTGAAGACGGATGATGACCACACTTCCTTAGAAGATACAGAAGCTATTTTAGCAGAGAATAACATCCCGGAGCTGGAGATCGACTTTTCACCGGAACCTGCTTTTCACCACAGTATCTTTTCCGATTTGTTCTTACGCTGTGATAAAGATACCAAGTTGATGCTGCTGGACGAAATACTGGCCGTGGGAGATGAAAAAGAGCTGGAATTCCTCGATTTCCTGCTAGGTCAGGAAGAAGGGGCGGTTCTGGAGAAAGTGGAACACATCCGCGAAAAACTGGGATCCCTTCTGGAATCCTGTCCTTTGGGTCCTGGAAGTAATTCTTCAAAACATAATCACATAGCTGGAGAAGGGATACGTGAAAATGAGAAGTCGGCGGTAACGAGTACGGATACCGAGGTGATATCTGAACCATTGAAAAATGATGCAGAAGAATTGCTCAACCTGAATTTTGAACCAACCGTAGCTAAAGAGGAGTCTGCAGAAATTGTTACAGGATCGTTCTTTAATTGTATTCGCAGATTGATGAGATAAGAATGGAAAAAGATGTACTGCAAATCGTATTTGAATACCTGAACATCGTTTTCCTGTTGTTTACAGCTATGCTGTTTCTCATGTTCGGTTTTATGGCGTATCTCTCTTCCAGGAGTTCGCTTCATTATAAGCATAAGAACAGTTTTGGGGACCTGTCAAAGATCATGGCTTCTCCCTTAGCTCCAAGTATAACCATTATCGCGCCGGCCTATAACGAAGGCCCTACTATCGTTGAAAACATCAGGTCACTGCTGTCCTTACAATATGTGAATTTTGAAGTAATGGTGATCAACGATGGAAGTAAGGATGATACCCTACAGAAAATGATAGACGCTTATGACCTGGTAAAGTCGGAAGAATTGACAGACCCGGACCTGAAGTGTAAGAGAATAAGGGGTATCTACAAATCGACCCAGCGATCATTTGGGAAACTCACCGTGGTGGATAAAGAAAACGGGGGGAAGTCCGATGCACTCAACGCCGGTATACACCTGTCTACAAGCCAATATGTAGGATGTATCGATGTAGATTGCCTTTTGCTACCTGAAGCTTTGCTGCATGTGGTAAAATCGTTCTTCCAGCGTTCACAGAAAAGGGTTATCGCGGTTGGAGGGGTGATCAGGATTGCCAATTCCTGTAAGATATCAGGCGGAACGCTAGAACAGATCCGTATGCCAAAACATTGGCTGGCCAAGTTCCAGGTGTTAGAATATACTCGTTCTTTCCTCATTGGCAGGATGGCCTGGGGGAGAATAGACAGCTTACTTATTATTTCCGGAGCTTTTGGTTTTTTTGATCGTGAGATCGCCGTTGCTGCAGGCGGTTATGACACCAATACTGTTGGAGAAGATATGGAAATCGTTTTCAGGATGCGCCGCTTTATGCATGATCGGGAGCTTCCTTATTCCATAGAATACATACCCGATCCTCTTTGCTGGACAGAAGTCCCCGAAGATCTTAAGATGTTTGTGAATCAACGGGATCGTTGGTCACGTGGAAACCTGGAAACACTCTACACCCATAAAGACATGTTCTTTAATCCCAGTTATGGCAGGTTGGGAATGCTGAGTTACCCGTATTGGTTCTTTTATGAATGGCTGGCCCCCTTGTTGGAATTTGTCGGTTTTCTCTCGGTCTTACTATTCTGGTATATGGGAGTTCTCAATAAAGAATTTTTTTTCCGAATCACCCTGGCCGTGTATATGTTCTCCGTGATGTTCTCCTTTTACGCCATCCTGGCAGAAATGTACTCCTATAACCAGTACAACAAGACCAGGGATATTTTCACCCTGGCCGTTTGTGCCCTTATAGAGCCATTTATTTTTCACCCCATCGTGGTCTATTCGGCTGTTAAAGGGAACTTTAAAAAACTGTTCAATATCAAGTCAGGCTGGGGTACTATGGCGAGAAAAGGATTCGCAAAAGCGTAATAAATGTTCACAAGTATTACAGATAGCAAAATAAGGGATCAGCGACCACTTCGGGATTACATCCGTATGGTCCTGACTTTTTTTATCTGCCTGGTCCTGTTATCTGTATTACAGCAATTTCATTTATACCGTCAGGGTGTATTGGACTCCGTGATCAACAAAAGCCTGTTCATCCTGGTGATTCATCATACAGGATTTGCGTCTTTGGCCGGCATAATCCTGGCCTTTATCTTTAAATTCCTGGAATCGGTAAAAAAATCATTTGGTCTTTTTAGTTGTGGTATCATATTTATCTTACTGCTATTCTCCGAGATCCTGACCACCCTTTATTTTACTGAACAACACGAAATGCTTGGATCGGACTTCTTCGTTGTTTATTTAGCCCGGTATACTTCTTCTCAGGTTATTTTAAGGCTTATATTGGGTTTATCACTGGGTTTATTGAGTTTCCTCATAATGTATCGCCTCGTGGCCCGTGTTTACCATCTTATCTCGAGGATGTATCCATTTACCCTGGTTTTACTCAGTATATTCCTCACCACCCTGATGTCTCACAAGAACCCTATTAACGAAAATAAAACCCAGCATTTGCTGGAAAATGCGTTAACGGAGCTTATGGACTGGAACGCGTATGAAGGAAAAGCAGAATACCCTCTTTTACGGCCAAAGTCCTCATCAACGGCATTGGGCCCCTACTTTAAATTGGGAGCGGAGAAACCTAACCTCGTTTTCCTGGTCATCGACGGTTTAGGAGCGGATTTCCTGGGAACCGATGTAAAATATGGAGGATTTACCCCCTATCTGAGCTCATTATCCGAGAAATCACTGCATTGGGATCATTTCTTAAGCAACCAGGGAACAAATTATGCCGCTGTCCCCAGTATTACCGGCTCATTGCCATTTGGGACCAGGGGGTTTACCAAGATCGACCAGCGACTGAATCGCCATACGCTATTTAGCCTGCTACAGGATAATGGTTACAGGACTTCATTCCATTATGGAGGGAATACAGCTTTACATCAGATGGATCGTTTCTTATTTGAAGAAGGTATAGACGAGATCATTGGCAGGAAAAATTTTGGAACTGCCTATCAACAACAACCCGAAGACGAAGCCGGTATTTCTAAAGGATATCCTGATAAAGCATTGTTTGCGTTCTATCATTCCGAGGAAAAAGATTGGAGCAGGCCAAGGCTGGAGGTATTCCAAACCCTCAGCAGCAGTAAACCCTTTAATATTCCTCAAAAGCAGGTCTATGAGAAAAGAGTGAGGCAGACCTTGGCTTCAGGGAATTATTCAGAAGAGATAGCTTCCAGGATCAACCGAAACAGCGATATTTTCGCATCCATGCTGTATATGGATGATGCGGTAAGGCATTTTATTCAACAGTATAAGGCATACCCGGATTATGATAATACCATTTTTATCATTACCGGGAGCCATAACCTCTCAGAGTTACCCCAGGAAAGTAATATAGACCGGTACCGGGTGCCACTTATCATGTACAGCCCCTTGTTAAATGAAGCTCGGAAATTCAGTGCATTGTCATCCCATGCCGATATAGTACCCGCCCTGCTGGGTTTATTAGGCCAGAAATATCCAATAAAGTTGCCAGCAGAGGTAGCATGGTTGGGGGATGATTTGTTGATCGAGTCTGAGCATAAAACCATTCCTTTATTTCGATACCAGAACGGCATAGAGGATTTTATTATGGGATCTCACTTTTGGAGTAATGGTGATTTATACCAGATCGGGCCATCCTTTAAGCTCACGAAGCTCAGGAATCATGAAAAGGAAGAGGAAGTAGAATCGGCATTCCAATATTTTAAGGCGGTTAACCGTTATGTAACCATGCAGAATAAGCTTATACCTCCTGTTAAACCCGGTCTAAATTCATATTCATCCCAGGAATTCAGTAAAGAGGAGCAGATCTGGATACAGAGCATATTTAACGGGAAGGATTATGATAAAGCCTACAGCATTGCAAGAGATATAGCCTTCCGGGGAGAATGGGATAGGGCTGATCTCCTCTGTCGATATATATTGGACAAAGTGCCCGGACATGCCGACACCGAAATACTCATGGGAAGGATAGCTGCATGGCAGGGGAAGTATGAACCAGCCGAGGAAATACTCAGTAGCGTAGTGCGAAAGTACCCTGTATATTCAGATGGTTATGCAGCGCTTCTCGATGCCTATTACTGGAGTGGAAAGCATAGGAAAGCCCTGGAATTGAAGACCGGCATTGAAAAATATCACCCGGAAGACCAAGTATTGAATGAAAAACTAAAGAGAGCTTCGACCAGCCTGAGAAAACAGCTTTTAGATGAAAGCGAGAAAAGCAGGAATAAGCAAGTGACAAACTCCATAACAGCAAAAAAATGAAAGGATACTTTGCATATCTCGGCATTCTGCTGTTATCGCAGTGTTTGGCATACGGCCAGGAGAAGGCTCAATTACAGGATTCAGACCTGCTCTTTTCTGAAGCTCGTGAACTTGCCTTTAATGGCCAGCACAGCGATGCGAGGAATACCCTTGAAACTATACTGTCAGACTATCCCGATCATTCAGATGGGAAAACCCTGATGGCAAAAACTTATAGTTGGGAAGGAAATTATGAGGAAGCTCGGAAACAACTTAACCGTATGACTTCCAGGAATCGGGATAACCAGGAGGCCTGGGTAGCCGCTATCAAGAACGAAATGTACGCGGGTAATACTTATATCGCCCTGGGACTTGCGAACAAAGCACTGAAATTCATGGCTACAGACCCGGAACTTAATGGTCTGAGAGCTGCTTTGGAATCCGAACTCAACCAGAGATCAAACAACAAGACACAACAAGAAACTGCTTCGGGAGATATTATCGCCTTAAAACCAAAGAGTCAAACGTGGCTGGGAAAGTACGACCAGGCACGGAAGCGTTTTAATGCGTATACCTCTGAAGATCCTTACCACCAACAGGCCTGGGTAGGCGCCATAAATAACGAGATGGATGCCGGTAATCTTATTATCGCATTGGGATTGGCCAATAAAGCTCTCGAGAGACTATCGGGAGACCAGGAAATTCTCGTTCTCAGGGCCCATCTTTTAAAATTAATTGATCCTGCTGCAGCTGCTAGCAACATAGAAAAAAAGCCGGTGCTGAAGAAAGAAGAAGTTACTTACAGGGGTAACCGTGTATCTGTAGCTAACCAGGTTGATGTCTTTGACCAGGTCTTTGATCCAATGTACTATGGGAGTGTTGAATATACCCGGGAGACTCCCTTTGGCAAGATTATCCCCAGGATACTGTACAGTAACCGCTTTAATACAGAAGGCCTGCAATACGAATTGGAATTGTACCCGAAATTTTCAGAAAAGATCTATGCCAATATTAGTTATGCGTATTCTTCCTCTTTCATTTTTCCGGCACAAAGGGGTAGGGCAGAGGTATTCGCTAACCTGCCCAAGGGGATTGAAGCTTCTTTAGGGGCCCGATATTATGATTTTAAAGAAACTGATGCCCTGGTATACACGGGTAGTATCGGAATGTATAGAGGTAATTATTACGTATCATTAAGGCCCTTTATTACCCCGCGTGCCGGGCAACCGCTTTCGCTGTCAGGATCTTTACTGGCCAGGAAATATACTCGGACTAAAGATGATTACTGGGGGATTCGATTGGGAGTAGGGTATAACACAGACCTTAAACAGCTCAGGAGAGATGACACCCTCCTTTCAGAAACAGTATTATTTGTAAGTTCTCAACAACTTCAGTTAGAACACCAGTTCCGGCCACAACAGGCTGCTTCTATGTACAGGGCGAATCTTGGACTGTTGCGACAAGAATTCGCTGCTGACCCGGGGAATTTTTTCTATGCTATCTCCGGGGGATTGCAATATTTCTTTGATTTCTGATTTTATTCACCATACTTAAAACAGTGTTTAACCACAAAAAAAAGAGGCTACACCACAATAAGTTGCGATAATTTCTATTATTAAATATGTTTACTGTAAGCAAATTTGACACCAATCAAACCACTTAAACCCCACTTACTATGTTGTATGATACCTACGGTGAGGAATATTTAATTTTCCTTAGAGAATTAAATGAGATCTTAAGTTTAAATGAACTAGCCGAGCTGGATTATCTATAATCGGTTTAAACCCCTAAAACCTTTTTACTATGGCAAATGATCACAAAGACCAAGCAGCGTATCTGAATTTCATCGAAGACCTCAATGAAATACTGATGAATTTTAATATTAACAGGCTTAACTGTTCTTAATTGTTTTAGTGTATAGTGTAAAATAAAAAAGGGAACTGACAAGCTCCCTTTTTTTATGGATAATGATTTATCCCAAATAATTTTTAAGCAATTTACTCCTGGAATTATGACGTAGTTTCCTGATCGCTTTTTCGCGGATCTGGCGTACCCTTTCCCGGGTCAGATCAAAAGTCTGACCAATCTCGGCCAGGGTCATGGATTGTTGGTCCCCGATCCCGTAGTATAACTTAACCACATCGGCTTCGCGAGGAGAAAGTGTATCCAGGGCCCGGTTGATCTCGGTATTCAAGGACTGCTGCATCAGTGATTTATCCGGCTTGGGGGATTCCCCGGATCGCATGACATCATATAAATTAGAATCCTCTCCCTCTTTTAAAGGGGCATCCATAGAAACATGGCGGCCTGAATTTTTAATGGACTGCTTGACTTCATTTACGCTCATATCCAATTCTTTCGCGATCTCTTCTGCAGAGGGCGGACGTTCATGAGCTTGTTCCAGGTAGGAAAAAGTCTTTTTGATCTTATTGATAGAACCGATCTTATTCAGAGGTAATCGTACTACCCTGGATTGTTCTGCCAAAGCCTGGAGAATAGACTGCCTGATCCACCAAACAGCATAGGAAATAAACTTAAACCCCCTGGTTTCATCAAAGCGCTTTGCAGCTTTAACCAAACCGACATTCCCTTCATTGATAAGGTCAGGTAATTTTAATCCTTGATTTTGATATTGTTTGGCCACGGAGACGACGAATCGTAAATTGGCGTTGGTGAGTTTTTCTAGTGCGGCTTGATCCCCTTCCCTTATTTTTTGGGCCAGCTCAACTTCTTCATTAGCAGTGATCAGATCTATTTTACTGATATCTTGCAGGTATTTATCTAATGATTTGGATTCTCTGTTTGTTACCTGCTTGATTATCTTTAGTTGCCTCATATGTTTGTAAAGGGATTTAAGGGTTATATCCTCTCAGTATAACATTTTATTCCGTCTTTTCCAAAAGCGATAGGGTTGTACACCCGATTTTATCAAAAGTTTAGCAAAAAGAGCGCAAAATTATACCCTCAGGGGTATATTGGAAGGTGTATAGCAAGAGTTTACTTTCGATATCGTTATCTTCGGGGCATGAGTAAACGAGCCTTGAAGAAGTATGTGGCCGAGTTGCCCAAAGAAGAATTGGAGTTGCAACTCATCGCGCTATATGAGCGATACCCGGAAGTTAAGAAGTATTACGATTTTATATTCAACCCTAAAGAGGAAGCACTGGTCCAGGAAGCAAAAACCAAGATATCCTACGAATATTTTCCCACCCGGAGAAAAAGGGCTCGGGCGAGACGTTCAGTCGCCCATAAATACATCAAAGCCTTCAGGAAGCTGGAAATGGACCCTCAATGGGTGGCAGAGCTTATGTTGTACAACCTGGAAATTGCCCAGGTATTCGAGGATAAAAAGCCACTATCTGACGCCTTTTACAAAAGTATGTGGAAATCGTATTCCGAGGCCATACAGTTTATCAGCTACCATCACCTGAAAGCAGAGTTTGAAGAGCGTATCCGTAAAATTCTCAATACGGTGCAGGAAAGGGAATGGCCCTATGAAAGTGAATTTATCAGGGTATACGAATTGTTAGAAGAAGACCCACAACAGCATTAATATAATAAGACAACACCAAATGGCAATAGTGATCATCCGGCAAGACGGTAAATCTGAAGAATGGAAAAGTGCAATACAGGAGTTAGCTCCCGATACAAACGTTTATGTACATGGAGATGATTTCCCAAAGGAAGAAGTAAGCATGGCCTTAGTGTGGAAACATCCGGAAAACAGCTTAAACCAGTACCCTGAATTAAAACTGGTCAGCTCCATGGGCGCGGGGGTCGATTTTATCCTGGAAGATCCAGGCTTGCCTGAGCAGGTGGCGATAAGCAGGGTGGTAGATCCCTTGTTGGCCGAAGATATGTCTGAATTTGTATTGGCCCTGGTTTTAGGCCATATAAAGAATCTTAACACCTATCACGGGGATCATAGGCGAAGATGGTGGCAACCCATTGCTTATACCCGGATTAAGGATACAAGTGTGGGAATTATGGGATTAGGGCAGTTGGGAGCTAAGGTCGCCTTAGATCTTAAGGGCGCGGGATTCCAGGTCAGTGGCTGGTCCAGGTCTTCCAAAGATATTCCCGGGATAACGACTTATGCAGGGCAGGAAGGGTTATCGGATTTCCTGAATGATACGAATGTTTTAGTTTGCCTGCTTCCGCTGACACCGGAAACCGAGGGAATGCTCGATGAAAAGTTTTTTGAGAAGGTCGAAGAGGGAACCTACCTGATCAATGTCGCCAGGGGAGGGCACCTGGTAGAAAACGACCTGCTTATGGCCATTGAGAATGGAAAGATCTCCGGCGCCTCCCTGGATGTATTTCAGCAGGAACCCCTGGGGGTGAATCACCCGTTCTGGGAACACGATAATATCCTCATAACCCCTCATGTGGCCAGTGTTTCCGACATGGATTCCGTAGCATCATTGCTGCTTGAGAATTACCGCAGGCTCACTGATGGCGATGCCTTACGCTTCGAGGTTTCCCGTAGCCGGGGGTATTAAAGCACCAGTTTTCACACTCATAATTTCTTTTAAGCTTAAAAAACTGCTAGTTTTGCAAAATTGATGTTGCCGTATTGAAAGGGTAACAGACCTCAAACTTAAATCCAAATCTCGATTTGAACCTGCAGACCCGAAACAAAGAAAAAACACTTTACGATTACCAGGCAGACGATCTGAATGCCATATTTGATTACCTGGATGAAGCCCCGGATAACGTCAATTTGTTGTACCAGCTTCCTACAGGAGGTGGTAAGACCGTTGTATTCTCGGAAATTGCCAGGAGGTTTATTCAGAAAACCGGTAAGAAAGTCGTTGTACTCACCCACAGGATTGAATTAAGTTCGCAGACCTCGAAGATGCTGAAGGGATTTTCGGTCAAGAACAAAGTGATTAACAGCGAGGTAAAAGAGCTGGGAGCAGACGATGACCACATGTGTTATGTAGCCATGGTTGAAACCCTGAATAATAGACTGCAGGACGGGATGATCACCCTGAATAATGTAGGCATGGTCATCATCGATGAGGCGCATTACAATTCGTTCCGGAAACTCTTTAAATATTTTGAGAAATCCATCATACTCGGGGTAACCGCCACCCCACTCAGTTCCAACATCAAGCTCCCGATGAAGGATAATTACAAGAAATTGATCGTAGGGGAATCTATAGAATCCCTGATTTCAAAGAATTTCCTTGCCAAGGCTAATATGTACAATTACGATGTTAGTCTTAAGTCGCTGAAATTAGGTGTTAGCGGGGATTATACCGTGAAATCGTCGGACGAGCTGTATGGGAACCAGAATATGCTGGGGAAATTGTTGGGCGCATACGAAGAGATCGCCAAGGGAACCAAGACCCTTATTTTTAATAACGGGATCAGTACCTCTCGTTATGTGTACGAGATCTTTAAGAAAGCCGGTTATAATATCAGGCATCTTGATAATAAGAACACGGCCTCGGAGCGAAAAGAGATCCTGGAATGGTTCGCGGAAACTCCGGATGCCATCCTGACCTCCGTCAGTATTCTAACCACCGGTTTTGATGAACCAACGGTAGAAACCATCATACTTAACCGGGCTACACGAAGTCTTACCTTGTACTTCCAGATGATTGGAAGGGGCTCTCGTGTGCTTCCGGATAAAAAGGAGTTCACCGTAGTAGACCTTGGAAATAACGTGGCGAGGTTTGGGCGTTGGGATGCACCGATCGATTGGCAGGAAATTTTCCACTTCCCTGATTTCTTCCTCGAGAACATCAAGAATGACGAGGATATAGAGCGGGAGTTTGTATATGAAATGCCCCAGGAACTCAGGGAGAAATTCTCAAAGTCGGACTCCATCGAATTTGATGTTAAAGAGGAATATAAAAAAGTGTTTGCCCAGGGCCTTAAGTCTAAAACAGTTCTTGAGAGGTCTATAGAACAACATGCACAGATCTGTGTGGAAAACAGTGGCGATGTCTTTGATGCCCGCTTATTGGCAAAAGAGTTAAAGGAGGAGATCTCGTACCGGGTAAGACAATACTCTTATTGTATCATGAATAACACCAAGAGCTATAAAGAATGGCTGGAGGAAGACTATGAGCGTAAACTCCGATTGAGTATTTCGCAGAAATTCGCGGCCCGGATGTAACTTCGAACCAGGTTCAGAATTAGCGCTGCAACTGATCATCATGAAAAAACTCCTGATCATAGGATATAACTGGCCGGAACCTGCTACTACGGCTGCAGGTGTACGTATGATGCAGTTATTGCGGTGTTTCCGGGAAGCCGGCTACCAACAGACCTTTGCCTCTACCGCTGCTGCCTCTTCCTATACTGCAGATCTAGAAGCCGAGGGGATACAGACCAGGACCATCCGGATCAACGATTCTTCCTTTGATGCGTTTGTGAAAGAACTGCAACCCGATGTTGTATTGTTTGACCGCTTCCATACCGAAGAACAGTTTGGTTGGCGCGTAGAAGCTAATGCGCCGGATGCGCTACGAGTGCTTGATACCGAAGATCTGCATTCGCTCCGCAATGCCCGGAAAGAAGCTTTAATGAAAGACCGGGATTTCTCTTTAGATTCCTGGTTACAACAAGAGCTGACCTACATGGAACTGGCGAGCATCTGGCGATCAGATCTGAGCCTGGTGATCTCCTCTTATGAATATGCATTACTGAAGGACCAGGTAAAAATTGATCCCTCCCTTCTAGTCCTGGTCCCATTTATGACGGGTGTTGGGAATACGATAAGCACTGATTTTAACAAGCGCAAAGATTTTATTTGTATCGGGAATGGCAAGCACCATCCCAATACGGACTCCGTGCAGTATCTATATAAACACATCTGGCCGGGCTTAAAAAAGCTTATTCCCGATGCCTGCATCCGGGTCTATGGCGCTTACTTGCCAAAAGCTATTCAACAGCTGCACCAACCTGCAAAAGGTTTCCTGGTAGAAGGCTGGGTAGAAGATGCAAAAACCGCTATGGGAAATGCCAGGGTGCAATTGGCGCCACTGCAGTACGGCGCCGGGATCAAAGGCAAGCTGTTGCTGTCTATGCAAGTGGGCACCCCGAGTGTTACTACGAGTATCGGGGCCGAGGGGATGCACAATGGTTTACCCTGGAATGGTTTTATTGCAGATGAACCGAAAGACTTTATACAATCTGCCGCTGATTTGTATACCGATGAAACCCTTTGGAAAAACAGTGTGGAAGCGGGGAAAACCATTTTAGGTGAAAAATATAATCGTGATCTGTGGGAACCGCATTTAATAAGCACCCTATCAGAAATACATCGCTCCTTAAAAGCTCATCGGGCTAAAAACTTGTTTGGTAGTATTTTACGCCATCATTCAATGGCTGCCACCAAATATATGAGTAAATGGATAGAAGCCAAGAACAAAAATCAGGCAGGGAAGCAGGAATAACTTTTTTTAAAAGTATCTTATCTTTAGCCTTTATAAAATTAAATCACCATGGAGACAGCTAACTGGGTAACCGTTCGGGAGTACCAGGATATCACTTATAAGAAATGTGACGGAGTGGCACGGATTGCTTTTAATCGGCCAGAGGTCAGGAATGCATTCCGCCCACAGACTACCAAGGAATTATATGATGCTTTTTACGATGCACAGGAGGACACCAGCATCGGGGTGGTATTGTTGTCAGCAGAAGGTCCTTCGCCCAAAGATGGAGTGTATTCGTTCTGCAGCGGTGGAGACCAGAAAGCCCGCGGACATAAAGGATACGTGGGTACAGACGGGTACCACCGGCTGAATATCCTGGAGGTACAGCGACTTATCCGGTTTATGCCGAAAGTTGTCATCGCTGTTGTCCCCGGTTGGGCAGTAGGAGGGGGGCACAGTCTGCACGTGGTTTGCGATCTTTCATTGGCTAGTGAAGAACACGCGATATTTAAGCAAACGGATGCAGACGTGACCAGTTTTGATGGGGGTTATGGCTCTGCTTACCTGGCTAAGATGGTAGGGCAGAAAAAAGCCCGCGAAATCTTTTTCCTGGGGCGTAATTACAGTGCAAAAGATGCTTACGAGATGGGAATGGTCAATGCGGTGATTCCGCATGCTCAACTGGAGGATACGGCCTATC
>JABDLH010000109.1 GCA_013003145.1 Flavobacteriaceae bacterium
GAACCTATAAACTGGTCGCCTACACCCAATGGATGAAGAATGCAGGTATATCCCAAATTTTCCAGGCAGATATAAAGGTGATAAATCCTTATAACGAAATAAGTAATGCCAGTGTTTCCGGAATAGACGATTGTGGAACGGCTGAATCCCCAATCACTGACATTGCCAGCACTCGCACTAATTCTCCACTGGTTTTAGAGATGGATACAACGGTATATAATCCCAGGAGCCCGGTACAATTAAGCACGAGAAATTTCAAGGGTAACCTTGGGTATGGGAATTACTCCTTACTGGTCCGCAGGAAGAATGAATTGCCGGAACCCAAGTATATCTCTGCCACCGATTTTGGTTATACCTATCTCCGTTCCGCGAAAAATATTCCCCAGCAATTGGGAGACTCTATCTATTTACCAGAGCAAAGAGGCGAATTGATTTTTGGCAGAGTGGAGAAAAAAACCACATCCGAACCCATAAGCGGCCAGGAAGTAATTTTGTCTCTGCCAGGTGAAGCCTTCCAGCTTACCGCTACGCTCACTAACCATGAAGGCTATTTTTACACTTATATCAAGAAGCCCTACCAGGCAGATCGGATAATAGCAAACGTAAATGAAGAAGACGATGCGCAAGTAAAAATCCTCGGTCAAAGCGAGCTCGATTTCCGTTCGCTTCAATTCTGTGATACCCGCTTGGAACGCCAGGACAGCGCTGCTGTTTTGCAGAGAAGTGTGCACAACCAGCTGGAAAACCTCTTTTTTTCGCGCAAACCGGATTCGGTTCTTACAACGGAGATGCCCGATCCCTTTGATGGTGGGATTGTAGATACCCTTCGGTTAGAGGATTATACCAGGTTCAGTACTTTAGAAGAAACTTTTATAGAACTTCTTAATTACGTTGGATTTCGCCGGGGAAAGGACGGGGTTGAATATATCCGTGTACTCCAGGATTTTGAATTCTATGATGAAGAATACAATGATTATCCAGCCTTAGTGCTGATAGATGGTGTATTCATTAAAGACCACGCCTTCTTAAAAAAATTTGACGCCAAGACTGTTGAGGAAATCAGGATATTACGGGATCAGCTGGTTTTAGGAAACAATAATTACCAGGGATTGATATTCATCAAAACCATAGATGGGGATTTCTATAAGCAACAACAAGCTATTGCGCATAGCAGTAATTTGAATTCACCAAGATGGAATAAGCGGTATTTCCGGCCAGATCATACTTATAATACTTGGGAACACATTCCTGATTATCGTTATGTTGTTTTTTGGGAACCCGATATTACCATAAACGGAACAAGAGAACAGTTTAATTTCTTCACATCAGATATTCCCGGAGATTACGAAGCAATACTGGAAGGGTTCACAGAATATGGCAAGCCGATCTCACTGTCAATCCCGTTTAAAGTTGTAATTCCATGAATGGAACCGGTAATTTGGTCGGGCAATTAGCTGATATGCCCTTAATGAAACCGAGATAATTTACGATCTTGCTAAAGATTTTGAGAACCAAAACAGCCCCCTACCCATGGCAAAAGGACTACTGCTTTTTATAATTGTCTTTATCGTAATTACGCTGCTGCATTCGACCATGATGACGATCTACGACCTCAACCCCTTAAAGCGAAGATGGTACCAGAGAATCTTCTGGCATTTTTACTTTGTTTACATGATCATTATGGGTGTTTATCAGTGGACGCTTGAGGGAATGGGATGGCTGGCCATTGCCTTGCTCTTTGTTGGGGCAGCAGGAACCTTAGCCATTCTCTTGGGGATGTTCAGACCCACGGGTAAATGATACCTTTTTATTATTTCCTAAATTGACCTGTACGGTCAGCACCTGCACTGTTTTTAGCTATACCCCATAACCCTACTAAAAATTGGTGAGATTTCCATGATATTGGAGGTTCAGGCACTGAGGCCATTCACCAAGAGAATTCATGATATGGGGGGGGTGATTAATCCCACCCCGTTCACAAGTTACTTGCTCTCCCTGTAGAAAACGTGCAGAATCCATTAAATAGTTACAGGGTTACAAGGTTACAAGGTTACAAGGTTACAAAGTGACATAGGGACATAGGTACAGAGGGACAGACGGCGACCCGCCCAAGCCTATGGCCTATTCGGGCAAGCTGTGAACTGCTGACTTTTCCTCCCGGGGATTCCTAACCCCACCCCGGTTACAAGTTATATGCGCCCACTGCAAAATGCTTGCACTTGTAATAAATCTTTAGAAGAGCTATCCCAGTGATTAAATAACTAGCTGTTCTCCCTCATTAACATTACACTTTCTGTTCAGAATCAACAGCTTTGCATTATTCTTAATTGTTGTAGATTTAGTGGAAATTTTCTATCATGAACACTATCTCATACTGCCGAAGAAATCTCTTCTCCCTATTATTATTTGCCATTCTCGGCATCTTCAGCCTGACCGCTCAGCATAACCTGCCTGAAGACAACCCCTTGGTGAAAGAACTTACCCAGATCGCTGTTGTAGAGCAGAAAGTAATGATGCCCATGCGTGACGGGATCCGCCTAGCCACCGACATTTACAGACCCAAGACAGACGAAAAAGTACCGATCATCTTTTCTCGTACTCCTTATAATTTTAACTCCTGGCAGGATGGCGAGTTCAAGGACCGCCATGTTAAAAGTGCCTTAGAAGCGGTAAAGCGTGGCTACGCCTACGTGGTACAAAATGAACGCGGACGTTATTTCTCTGAGGGAGAATGGGATATACTCGGAATGCCACTTACTGATGGGTACGACGCCTTCAGTTGGATGGCCGAGCAGGAGTGGTCCAATGGTAAGATAGGAACCCTTGGCTGCTCTTCAACGGCCGAATGGCAAATGGCTGTTGCTGCTCTTGACCACCCTTCCCATGCCGCTATGGTGCCCCAGGGATTCGGAGCGGGAATTGGTAAGGTGGGCGACTTTACCGAGCAGGGAAACTGGTACCGGGGCGGAGCCGAGCAGCTGCTTTTCTTTGCCTGGTTGTACGGGGTAGAACATGACATCTACAAACCTAGGATCCCGGAGGGTGCCAGCCAGGAAGACCTGATCCGCATCTCCAGGTTTTATGACCTGGCACCGGAGAACCCGCAAATTGATATGTCTGAAGCATTATGGCATCTTCCAATAACAGATATGCTTAAAAACATGCATGGTAAGAAAGAGATCTTTGATAAGATGGTAAGGCGCAAGCCCAACGATAAGGCCTGGTATGAAGGCGGACTTTACCATGAAACCATGGAATTTGACATACCCAGCTTCTGGTTTGCCTCTTGGTATGACGTTTCTATAAGCCCCAACCTGGAATTATTTAACCACGTCCGGAAGAATGCCACCTCTGAAGAAGCCCGGGACAACCAGTACCTGGTCATTGCCCCTACCCTGCATTGTTCCTACACCCGTGCTACCGAAAATACTGTAGTTGGTGAACGTTCCGTTGGGGATGCAAGGCTTAATTATGACGAACAGATCTACGCCTGGTTCGACCTCTGGCTCAAGGGAGCAGATAATGATTTTAAAGAAAC
>JABDLH010000159.1 GCA_013003145.1 Flavobacteriaceae bacterium
CTGCAAGGGAGAGACATGATCCGGGTGGCCCTCAATAAACCCCTGGCACCGGGATCTTCAGCCAAAATCTTTTTTACCTACAAAGTACAACTGCCACCAAATAAGTACACCCCTTACGGCTACAACAGTCGCGGGGGTTATTACCTGAAAGACTGGTACCTTACTCCCGTGGTGTACGACAGCACCTGGCATCTTTACAGCAATAAGAACCTGGAAGACCTGTATACCGATGTCACGGATACTTACCTCAATTTTGTTTTCCCGGATTCGCTTTACCTGGGAACAAATTTCAACGAAGTGAGTATCACCAGGCTGCCCGGGAAGCAATACGCATCACTGAAAGGGATCAATCGTAAGAATGCAGATATCATCCTGAACCATCAGAAGCGTTTCCAGAAACATGTTACCCCGGAGCTCATAGTGGTGACAGATATTCAGGCGAACAAATACGACGAACTCTCCCAGGGCTTATCGATTAACAGGATTACCCGGTTTATCGATGATAAGCTGGGGAAGTTTCCTTATGAGCAATTACTGGTCTCTGAAATAGATTTTGATAAGAATCCCTTGTATGGTCTAAACATGCTGCCTTCGTTCATCAGGCCGTATAACGAACAGTTCCAGTTTGAAATGAAATTCCTGAAGACCGCGTTGCGCAGCTATATGAGGGAAACGGTTTTCCTGGATCCAAGGCATGAAAATTGGGTAAGTGATGCCATGGTCAATTACCTGATGATCCAATTCGTGGAAGAATTCTACCCGGACCAAAAATTATTAGGGAAATTGTCTGACATCTGGGGATTGCGCAGTTTCCGACTGGCACAACTGGATTTTAACGATCAGTATTCATTGTTCTACATGCTGATGGCTCGTAAGAACCTGGACCAGCCCCTGGCTACCCCTAATGATTCCCTCATTAAATTCAACCAGAAAATTGTCAACACCTATAAGGCCGGCCTGGGCCTGGCCTATCTGGGAGAGTATATTGGGAAAGAACGCGTAGATAACAGTATCAAGGAATTCTACCAGGAGTATCGTTTAGCCCCGGTAACCGCCTCCGATTTTGAGCGGGTTCTCGAGCAAAATGCGAATAAGGACATCGATTGGTTCTTTGAAGACTATGTCTCTTCGAATAAAAGAATCGATTTTAAGATCCGAAATGTTGAAAAGACAGAAGATTCCCTGCATGTGACCCTGAAGAACAAAACAGGAACTAAGGTGCCTATCTCTATTTTTGGTTTGCAAAATGATTCAGTCGTATCAAAGTACTGGATAAGTGGTTTTGACGAGGAAAAAGAGGTTTCCCTGCCCAGGGGTGACGAGGACCGCCTGGTCTTGAATTACGACCAGGTGATCCCGGAATTCAACCAAAGGGATAACTGGAAATCCCTGAATGGATTTTTTTCCAGTAATAAAAAGCTGAAATTACAGTTCCTGAAAGACGCTGAAGATCCCTATTACCGGCAGATATTCTATATGCCGGTAGCTAATTTCAATATTTACGACGGAGTTTCACCGGGAATCCGCATCACTAATAAAACCCTGATAGAGCGACCATTTATATTCGACTTTGCCCCTACCTACGCTATGAGGGAGAGGTCAATGGTAGGTTACGGTCGTTTTACCCTGAGGAATTACCATGCTAAAAGTGGTTTATACGTCAGCAATTTTAGTTTAGGAGGGTCTACCTTTCATTTCCAGGAGAATTCGCGCTATTCTACCCTGACCCCTTCCTTCTCCTTGGGTTGGCGGCCGGAGAACCTGCGTTCCAACAAAAGACAATCGCTGCTGTTGCGACACGTCAATGTATTCCGGACCATCGACCCATCTTTAGGCGATTTGGAAACCGAACCGGATTACAGTGTTCTCAACGCCAGGTTTATCCATAGTAATAATGGTATAATCGACTATTTTTCCTGGTTTGCCGACTTCCAGTATGAAAACAATTTTACCAAGCTGGCCCTCGATATGGAGTACCGCAAGTTGTTTGAGAATAACCGACAGCTTAACCTGAGGTTTTTTGCCGGTAAATTCTTTTCGAATACCACCAATTCCGATTTTTTCAGTTTTGCCCTGGATCGTCCTACGGATTACCTCTTCGATCTTAATTACCTGGGAAGATCAGAAGAGTCCGGGATCACCAGCCAGCAGATCATTATCGCTGAAGGAGGGTTTAAATCTAAGATCCCCAACCCTTTTGCGAATGATTGGATGGCCACCACCAATGCCAGTATAAACTTATGGAGGTGGATCGAGGTATACGGAGATGCCGGATTCCTGAAAAATAAAGGGGAAAGCGCCCGCTTCGTCTATGATTCCGGCATCCGCCTTAACCTGGTTACCGATTATTTTGAATTGTATTTCCCGGTATATTCGAGCCTTGGATGGGAACTGGGACAACCCAATTACGATCAGAAAATTCGTTTTATCGTAACCTTAAGCCCGCGTACACTAACCGGTCTATTCACAAGGCAATGGTTCTGATTTATTGAATAATTCTCAGAATAACAGCTTTATTTTAGTGGATACGTAATATTTAAGGCATCAAACCATGCTTTGTTAAAAAATTATTAATCATTTAGCGTATTTTCTCATTGCAAAAATCAACTGGATTTGATATTTTTGCAGCAAACATGATCTTAGCCCTATGAAAGTTAAACTAGAGACCGGAGACGATATATCATTTGAAGATTTCAGGGCGCAGATACTCCAGGACTACCAAACTGCAGTGACCAGCAGGGAATGCAGTGTTCTTGGTCGCAGGGAAGTTCTCACGGGAAAAGCGAAGTTTGGTATTTTCGGCGACGGAAAGGAATTACCACAGCTTGCCATGGCAAGAGCTTTTAAGGATGGTGACTTCCGAAGTGGATACTACAGGGACCAGACCTTTATGATGGCCTTAGACCTGCTTAAACCAAAAGACTTTTTTCACGGCCTATATGCCACCACAGATATTGCCCAGGAACCGATGAGTGCCGGTAGGCAGATGGGTGGGCATTTTGGTACCTACAGCCTCAATGAGGACGGCAGCTGGAAATTCCTGACCAAGCAAAAAAACAGTAGTCCCGACATCTCTCCTACTGCAGGACAGATGCCGAGGTTGTTAGGTCTGGCCCAGGCTTCCAAAATATACCGCCATGTCGAAGGGATCGATGCTGATAAATTCTCTGTCAATGGGAATGAAGTAGCATGGGGAACTATTGGAAACGCAAGTACCAGTGAAGGTCATTTTTTTGAAACTATTAATGCTGCCGGGGTTTTACAAGTGCCCATGGTAGTGAGTGTCTGGGATGATAAGTACGGGATATCCGTACCAGCCCAATACCAGACCACCAAAGAAGATATATCTGAGATCCTTAAAGGATTCCAGAGAGACGAAGAGCACCCTGGCTACGAAATACTGAAGGTGAAGGGTTGGGATTATACTGCCCTTATCCATACTTACGAGAATGCCTCGGATATTTCCAGGGAAGAACATGTGCCCGTATTGATCCATGTTGTTGAACTCACCCAGCCACAAGGACATTCTACTTCGGGATCACATGAGCGCTACAAGTCTGAAGAGCGACTGGAATGGGAAAAGGAATATGACTGTAATAAAAAATTCCGTTCCTGGATCCTCGAAAATAATATAGCTGATGAAGATGCCCTGACCGATCTGGAGAAGAAGATCAAAAAAGAAGTCAGG
>JABDLH010000201.1 GCA_013003145.1 Flavobacteriaceae bacterium
GGCTCATTCCATGTAGTATGTAAAGGAAGATCTTAAGAGCTCATCCGGAACCTGTACATCGATGACTGGTTCTCCGATCGATTTCAAAAGTACAAAATTCACCTTGCCGTGCGAATTCTTTTTATCATACCTGAGTAATGATATAATGGATTCAATATCTTCAGCACTAAAAGTTATACGCTCAAAATATTTTTGGAATATCCTTTTGATCTCAGACAATTGCTCTTCCGGTAATCCCGTCAGCTTGTGCGATAAATAAGCTTCAAGGATCATTCCTATAGCGATCGCCTCTCCATGAAGCAGGGGGTCTTTCCCTTCTTGTTTTAAAAAATAGGATTCCACGGCATGTCCGAGAGTATGACCGAAATTCAGTATTTTCCGTTCATTTTTCTCGGTAGGATCTTTTTGAACTACTTTATTTTTAAGCGAAACAGAGCGGTGGATGTGAGCTTCCAAATCTTCCATGTTGTCTGTTTGGCCCAATGCTGACCAATAGGCAGGGTCCTGTATTAGGCCATGTTTAAGCATCTCTGCGAAACCACTGGTCAATTGTCTTTTTTCAAGGGTGCCCAGGAATTGTGGAATTACCAGTACCATGGCGGGCTCCGTGATCACCCCTACCTGGTTTTTCAGGGTTCCGAGGTCTACCCCGGTTTTTCCTCCTACAGAAGCATCGACCATGGCGAGAAGGGTAGTGGGAATGTTGATGAACGCTATCCCTCTTTTAAAGGTAGAAGCCACAAATCCACCAAGATCTGTAAGCACACCGCCTCCAAGGTTGATCAACAGGCTTTTCCTGTCTGCATTTTCCCGGGATAACGTATCCCACAATTGCATACAACTCGAAATATTTTTATTTTCTTCTCCGGACGCTATTTGTAAAATTCCGGCATTTTCCAACATATCGACTTCCCGGGTCAGTAAGGGGAGGCAGTCTTTCCTGGTATTCTCATCTACAAGAATAAATACAGTGGAATAATTTTCATCTTGCAAGTGCTGCTGAAGCTGGGAGAAAGCTTCTTTATAGAAATATACCCGGGATCCCAGGGTCTGTATAGATCGCATACTCAAAAAATCTGTTGATATGAGCAAAATAAAGGCAATTTTTAATGAATTGCTTCACTATTCTGTGTTTATATTTGGCGCATTGAATAATTGCTAATAATGAAGAAGATATTTGAGGATACTGCAACAGCTTTCGCGCTGAAAACAGATGCGGAACTGGAGCGAGCCTATTTTTTGTTTAAAATGATCGCTAATGAACCCCTGGTTAAGATCGGTACAGCCGTAACCAACCTCGCGATTAAAGCTCACCTCCCCGTTGAAGGCCTGATCAGGGCTACCGTTTTTGATCATTTTTGCGGAGGTATTAATGAGAAGGATTGCATGCCTGTTGTTCAAAAATTGTGGGATAAGAAGGTCTGTTCTGTACTGGATTATTCCGTAGAGGGCAAGGATACTGAAGACCCCCTGGATGATGCTCTTGAAAAAGTCCTCTATATTTTAGACTTTGTAAAAGAAAAAGGAGCAATACCCTTCGCGGTTTTTAAACCTACCGGGTATGGGAGGATGTATTTATTTAAAAAGATAAATGCCGGCGAAGCCCTGAACAAAGATGAAGAGGCAGAGTGGGGCAGGGTGGTCAATAGATTTGATAAAACCTGCAAAAAGGCGTACGACCTTGATGTGTCTCTACTGATAGACGCCGAAGAAAGCTGGATGCAGGATGCTGCGGATGAACTCGTAGAGGAGATGATGCGCAAGTACAATAAGAAAAAAGCCATTGTTTTTAATACATTACAATTTTACCGGTGGGACAGGCTGGATTACCTTAAAAAACTGCACCAACGAGCCAAGGAAGAAGGCTTTAAGATCGGGATCAAGGCCGTAAGAGGGGCTTACCTGGAAAAAGAAAACGAAAGAGCTGAAGAAAAAGGATATCGTTCTCCTATCTGTACCTCTAAAAAGGAAACCGATGAAAATTTTGATGCCGGTATAAAATACGCCCTTGAAGACCTGGACAACATATCTATATTCGCCGGGACTCATAACGAACAGAGCAGTTATATGCTGATGGAACAAATGGAGGAGAAGGGTATAGATAAAAATGATTCGAGGATCTGGTTTGGCCAGCTTTACGGGATGAGTGATCATATATCGTTCAATATGGCGGCAGAAGGTTACAAAGTAGCCAAATACCTTCCATTTGGGCCGGTCCGAGACGTGATGCCCTACCTTATAAGGCGAGCCCAGGAAAACACTTCGGTTGCAGGACAGACCAGTAGGGAGTTAGAGCTCCTGAAAAAAGAACGGAAAAGAAGAAGGATGTAATTGGTCAGGATATTAGGGCAGGGATACTGTTTCTTCCAATTCATCTTGAGTTTGTTGTATAGCTTCAAGCAGGTAAGGCCATACTGTCCTGGCCATCACGCTGTGACCTTTTTCGGTGGGGTGTATCCCATCATCCTGGTTTAATTTGGGATCGCCGGCAACTCCCTCTAATAAGAATGGGATCAGGATAACCTCCTCTTCCATTGCAATTTCCGGGTACATATTTTTAAAACTACCAGTGTATTCTGGTCCCAGGTTGGGAGGAAGTTGCATCCCGGCCAAAAGGATGGCGGTTTCCTCGTTTTTTTTCCTGACCGCCCTGATAATGGATAAAATATTTTGTCTCGTTTCGGTTAACGAAATACCTCTTAATCCATCATTAGCGCCAAGTTCTAGTAAAAAGATGTCAACATCCTGGTTCAGCGTCCAGTCCAGGCGACTCTCGCCACTGGCAGTGGTATCACCGCTCAGGCCGGCGTTTACGACGGTGTACTGGTACCCAGCCGAATCCAGCATTTTTTGTAATAGAGCCGGATAGGCATCTTCAGGGGCCACTCCCAAGCCTGCGGTCAGGCTATTACCGAAAATAAGGATGATACTGTCTTGCTGAATCACCGCTGGTTCAGAAACTTCTTCAGTCCCGTACGCTTCCTTTTCCTGGGCTGCTTTTTTAGGTTCAGTACCGCAGGAGATCGTCAGGAACAAGGCAATTGGGCAAAAATATTTTACAAGCGGATTCATACGGAATAGACTTATCGTAAAAATTCTTCTTATTTTGTCTGCATACAATTATACAATAAAAGGGAATAGGATGGCAAACATTTTAAGCGTGCGTAACTTGTCTAAAAGTTATCAAAGCGGTACCAGCGAACTGCACGTCTTACAGGATATCACTTTCAATATCAAGGAAGGTGAATCATTTGCCATCGTCGGACCGTCCGGAAGTGGTAAAACAACCTTACTGGGACTTTGTGCTGGTTTGGACAAGGCAGATACGGGAAGTATTGAATTATGTGGGACAAAGCTTGAAAGCCTTAATGGGGATCAGCGTGCGCTACTCCGTAATGAGCACGTGGGCTTTATTTTCCAGGATTACCAGTTGTTACCAACACTCACAGCCCTGGAAAACGTGATGGTGCCCATGGAGTTAAGGGGGGTGAAAGAGGGAGATGTCCTTGCCCTGGAGCTGATGGAGCGTGTAGGACTGGGTGAAAGAATTCATCACTACCCATCCCAATTATCGGGTGGAGAACAACAGAGGGTTGCCCTGGCCAGGGCTTTTTCCAATAACCCTTCCATCTTATTTGCGGACGAGCCAACCGGGAACCTGGACGAGGAAACCGGGGACCGAGTTGTTGACCTGCTCTTTGAATTGAACCGGGAGGCTGGTACTACCCTGGTCATTGTCTCGCATGATATGGAGTTGGCAGGCAAATGTAATAATATCCTTAGACTGAAAGGTGGTAAGATCATTGAAGAACCAAGTCACTCATAATCGTGAGCTGGAAAGAAAAGATTATATCTAAAGCCGGAATATTCTGGCTGATCAAAATGGCCTGGAGAGATGGAAGGGCCAGCCAGGGGAAGCTTTTTCTTTTTATGGCTTCAATTGTCATTGGTATAACCGCTGTAGTTTCTATACAATCTTTCAGTGACAGTCTTAAATCCAATATTGATCTGCAATCTAAATCACTGATAGGCGCAGACTACATCATAGATAGCTCCAGTCCTGTGAACCAAAGAGTACAGGAAGTAATAGATTCCTTAGGAGGAACCGCGGGCGAAGAAGTCAATTTTGCATCCATGGTGCTATTTACCCAGAGTGGAATGTCCAAATTGATGAAAGTACGGGGGATCACTGAAGGTTTTCCATTCTATGGAAAACTGGAAACCCGGCCGGGTTGGGCGGCGGACGACTTTAAAAAGCACGGCGGAGCACTCGTAGACGCCACGGTTATGCTACAGTATAACCTGAAAAGGGGAGACAGTATAAAGATCGGGAATATCACGCTACCGGTAGCAGGGGCTTTAAAATCTGTCCCCGGTGGTTCTGCCCTGGCCAGTACAGTGGCTCCCCAGGTTCTTATTCCGCACGAATTGATAGAGCAAACCGGTTTAATCCAATTGGGCAGCCGTATTGCTTATGAGTATTATTTCGTTGCCGAGAACGAGGATATGGATATGGAGGCATTGGAAGACCAGTTAGATGCTATGCTCGATGCCGAAGGAGCAGACCTGGATACTCATACGGCAACTAGTCGTAGTCTTGGTAGGCGTTATGGTAACTTCACCCGATTTCTGAACCTGGTCGCTTTTATTGCCTTGCTTCTTGGCTGTATTGGGATAGCGAGTTCTATCCATATCTATATGAATGAAAAGCTTACCAGTGTGGCGGTACTTAAATGTCTCGGTGCTACACGGATCCAGACCTTTGTAATATTCCTGATTCAGATCACCGCTATGGGCTTCCTGGGCAGTGTCCTAGGGACGCTCGCAGGCCTGCTGCTTCAATTATTCTTTCCGCTGCTCCTGGATGATTTCTTACCCGTAGATATGGTGATTCGCTTGTCATATCCTGCAGTATTTACCGGTTTACTGCTGGGTTTATCCATGTCTGTATTATTTGCTCTGCTTCCTTTGATGGGAACCTTACGTGTAGTCCCATTGCAGGCTTTAAGAATTGAAGCGAGAGGTCCGAAACGCTCCAAAAAGATCCGGATATTAATCCTATTCCTGATATTCCTGGCGATATACCTGTTTTCCTTGAGAATGCTCGAAAACTGGTTGTATGCCTTCTTCTTTGTATTGGGACTTGTAGTCGCATTTTCGGCCCTGGCCGGGGTAGCTTACATTTTTGTGAAAGGCATACAGAATTTTTTCCCTGAGAGTTGGAGTTTCTGCGCCAGGCAAAGTATGAGAAACCTTTCCCGCCCCAGGAACCAGACCATGACCATGATCCTGGCCATCGGAGTAGGGACTTTCTTAATCAGTACCTTGTATTTTACGAAAGATATGTTGCTGGCACGGGCAACGATAGACAGGACCTCGGAGAGTCCAAACCTCTTATTCCTCGACGTGCAAAAAGAGCAGTCCGCTCTTGTATACCAAAGCCTGGAACGGCAAGACCTACAGGTAATGGAAAATATTCCCATTGTCACCATGAGAGTGCACAGTGTAAAGGGTAGGGGGGCTAAAGAATTAAGAGATGATCCCGATGCCAATGTTGGTCGGTGGGTCTTGAACCACGAGTTCAGAGCTACCTACCGGGATAGTTTGATCGGGTCCGAATCTGTTGTGCAGGGAGAATGGGTCGGAATGCATGATGGTAACGGAATTGTTCCTATTTCGGTCGCACAAAACTTTGCTTCGGATGCTAGTGTTAAAATAGGGGACCGGGTAACTTTTGATGTCATGGGACAATTGCTTCCTACCCGGGTCGCTAGTGTAAGGGAAGTGGATTGGGGTAGAATGCAGTTGAATTTCTCCGTGGTCTTCCCTAAAAACGTATTGGAACAAGCTCCACAGTTTCTTGTGCTAACCACGAAAACCGCGGATGAAGAGGCTTCTGCAGCAATACAG
>JABDLH010000208.1 GCA_013003145.1 Flavobacteriaceae bacterium
GTCCTTACAGTAGGGAAAAGCTTTGCGAGGTCTATTTGCTGATCCTTGGCCCAGGACCTAAATTTTTGTTCGTTAGGGTGGGCTGGGTAGCCGCATGCCTGCCTGAAATTATAGAGGGCAAAGTCAGGATGTACAGCCCGCCATTTTTCTAACAGCTCCCAGGCGGGTGCTTCACTGACCTGCAGGTACTCGTTATCGGGCTCTTCTTCCTTGTTGATGGCACTCTTGATCACGGAGATCAGCAGACGCATCGCGATGGCCGTATAGAGGTGTTCTAATTCCTTTTCCTGGAGCGGGAATGATTTATGAAACCCGCGGACGAGAGGAAGTGCAGCATCCAGTGGATCGGGGTGGTGCATAATGGCGTAGGCACATGCCACTGCGAGTTCATTGAGCAGTTGGGTGTAAACCGAATCCCCGAAATCGATCACCGCCAGAACTTCCGGATTTATGAGATCATCTGAAACCAGGATATTGTTGTCGTTGGCATCGTTGTGAATTACTCCTTTCCTCAGCTGTTCAAATTCCCCGTTCTCCTGTTGGAACAGGTCCTGGAAGTAGGTGATCATTTTGAGCTGCTTTCCGGAAAAAAGTGACCGGTGGTCGCTTGTCCAACCGGCTTGGCTAATATCCCATTGCAAGGAACGGTGGGCCATGGGGTGGTCAAAACCTTGCAGGGCCGCTGTAATTTTTCCCAAATGAATTCCAAGGCTTTCCCTGAGCGATTCTGTGTGAGGATTTACGCTACTCCACAGTCTGCCCGGGAGCCAGGTCAGGAGACGCACAAAACGTTTATTCCCCCGTTCATCAACAAATATCGAAAGTGTATTCCCTTCTTTATCCTTAATAATCCGTGGCGCAGCGAGGTCAGGGTTTTCAGCCTGCAGGTGCAACAGCAGTTCTTTCTGAAAGTCCAGGTAGTTCTCGTCTTCGCCGGGGCGTGCTATTTTCAACAGGAAAGCTTCCCCTTCCCAAGTATTTATCCTAAAATTAAAATCGATCTCCCCGGGTAGAGCGGTGGCCGTACCGGTGATATCGTATAGCCGGGATACGATGTCTTGCGCTTGTTCTGGCGAGATTACTATCTGTTGGTATTGAGTCTTCATGGATGCTTTTAGCTGATGGGGATTAGGACTTCCAAATTAAGATTATTAATCAGAAGCAAAAAGCAGAAATATGCTTCACTGCATGTTTACTGCAGTGAAACGGGTTAACTTATAAACGGGGCGGGGTTTGGAGAGCCCCGGTCTTGACCTCCCTTAAAAATATGCAGAACCAGGCCCGTCTCATGCAAGAAAGAACAGGATACGTGATCTGAAATTTGCGGTGCGAGCTCAGAGAAGCGGAATTGATACTCAATTTCCTGAGCAAGCCCTGGATCTATGTTTAACGTCCTACTGCAAGCTTCCTGCAGTATACAGGCCTATCTTGTTCCCGGGGTGGGATTAGCTATCCCCCACGGCCCTGTGCACTTCCAAATCATAGTTTTCCTCCCTGTGGCTTCAGACTTTTAAAGGAGTTTTAGAAAACTCTGCAGTGCCGGGTTCTCATTGCCCCGTTTCCAGGCAGAGAACAACTCGGTCTTCTGGGGTGCTTCGACCAGTTCAATAAATTTTACCCGGTAGTTGTGTTTCTGCCTGAGCGAATTTGGTATCACCGAGATCCCCATGCCGTTTTCCACCAGGCTGAAGATGGTCGGTGCATGGATAGAGCGGTGCGCGATGCGAGGGCTAAAGCCGTGGTCCGCACAAAGATTCTGGATCTGTTGGTAATATCGGGGGCTGTTCTCGTTGGGAAAGAGGATGAAGGATTCTTCGGCAAACTGCTTCATAGATTTGAAATTGGAAGTATCCACTTCATGGCTCTCCGGTAACACCAGGGTGAGATTCTCGGTGAATACGGATCGTAGCTCTACATCTTCCGGAACCCGGTTAGAACGCATAAAAGCAATATCCACCGTAGCGTGCTCCAATCCCTGTAGTTGTTCACTATTGGTGAGTTCTTCCAGCGTAAAACGGATCTCCGGGTGGTTCCCGGCAAATGATTTTAAGAGGGGTGGTAAAAAGGATTGCATGGCCGATCCTACAAACCCGATATATAACTGGCCCGCCTCCCCGGCCATGGTGCGTTCCCATAACCCAATGCTGTTTTCTGCCTGGTCCAGGATCCGCTCTGCTTCAGGAAGCAGTAATTCCCCGGCTTTGCTGAGCGCAACCCTGCGGTTGGTACGGTTAAACAGCTGATGCCCCAATACTCGCTCCAGCTGCATGATCTGCTGGCTGAGTGCACTCTGGCTGAGATGCAGCTCCTCGGCTGCCTTCCCATAGTGCAATATTCCGGCCAAAACCCGGAAGGAATGCAGCTCACGCAGCTCCAATTGATTTGTAATGCTTATCATTTGATTAATAATAAGAATTGTTAGTGATTAAAACTACGTTTAATTTTGAGTATAGCAAAAACGATTAGAATGATCACTACAGATAATACTATACTGGATAAGATACTAGACCAACTCTTTACGCCTTACCGGGAACGGGTCCCGGATGTACAGAAGATCAGTAATGCCATGATAGCAGAAGGCATTATTAACGATGAGGAAGAAGTGGTCAATGACCATATCGCATTCCGGACGCTCGGAGTTCCCAACCTTGGGATTGCCTCTTTTGAAAAGATCTTTTTACACCATGGGTACACCCGGCGAGACTATCATAATTTCCCCGGGAAGAAGTTGAACGCGTATTGGTATTCACCTCCATCCGAAGAATACCCGCGCATCTTTATCAGCGAGCTGCGGGTACAGGAGTTATCCACTGCAGCACAAGAAATTATCGAAGACCATACGGCGCACATCCATACAGACCCTGTAGACCTTTTAAACCTGGATGATCCCATAGCGGTAGGTGACTTTTTCCATAAACCCTTATGGGAGCTGCCCACCCTTCAGGAATATAATACCCTGGCCGAGGAGAGCGAATATGCTGCCTGGGTGATCTATAACCGCTATTACCTGAACCACTATACCCTGAGAGTACACGAATTCGGGGAGGAATATAATACGGTGGAGAAGTTTAACCAGTTCCTGGAAGGCATCGGGATAAAATTGAATACGGCCGGCGGGAAAGTAAAAGTGAGTGAAGACGGGCTGCTGAAACAGAGCAGTACGGTGGCAAAGATGATAGAGGCAGAATTCAGAGGAGTCGAATCTCAACCGATACCAGGAAGCTACGTGGAATTTGCAGAGCGGCTGGTACTACCCGAATACCGTCACTTAGCTGCTGACCAGTTGGAGAGAAGGCACCGCAGGGAAGGTTTTGAATCCGCTAACGCGGATAAGATCTTTGAGAGTACGTATAGGGAGCAGACGGGGAGGTAGATGGAAGTTCGATGTTCGAAGTTCGAGGTTCGAGGTTCGAAGCCTGCCTCTGGTCCGACCGGCACCTGCCCGACTACGTCATTCAGGCGGGCGGGCGGGCAGGTAAATTCGAGGCCTACTTGCCTGCAGCAGGCAATCATTAGGATGGCAGATTACAAGTTCTATTTTGGATATGTACTAGGTGAAGCTCATTGATAATTGAGTTTGGTTAACAGGTACAGCTAAACTCATGGTTAGTGGAACTTCTGAGGAATGTATAAATTCGCAGAAAATAAACTAATAATCGATAGTATCCTGATATAGGTCTATGGAAACCGACTTATTTTTCCTCCTGGATATCCCGGTAAAAATATCAATAACTACACCTGCCGTGACACCACCTAAAACAGTAGCGCCCAAATCTTCGTTATCCCAGCCATTATAGTTTTTCTCATCAATAGCTTCTTTGGCTATACCGGCCAGTAAACTAGCTGTAACTGCACCGACGAATGTCCACCCTCTTTTGTGATTTGAAAGTTCAGATGCCACAAATGCACCACCTGCCCCTGCTACCGTACCGGCTGCAAAATGTAAAGCTTTATCTTGTTCAACTTGCCCCTTGATACTCGACAAGGCAAGA
>JABDLH010000225.1 GCA_013003145.1 Flavobacteriaceae bacterium
TCATACGCCTTCATTAAATTATCCACCAAAGTTTCCATACGTTCTTTGGCTTCCGGTGGGAAGTGTTTCTTTACATAGACTTTTCCTACAACTTCGCCCATGGTACCATTAACTACAGATACCCCCCTTCTCCACAAAGGACGTTGTTCCTTGGTACCCCTGAGTTCCTTGCTGTAGAAATCCCAGTTTTGCTTGTCCATTTCCTCATTTAATCTGGAGGCATATGCATCTACAACACTCCATTTGAGGTAGGTTTTCCAGGTGTCAAGATCTGTTGAAGTAATTATGTTATCAAGTGACTTTGTATAATCCAGCATCAATACTCCCAATTTATCCTGTTCGGCCAGACCGGCTTCTCCCAGGAATGCCGTCCAGTTAAACTGAGGCATAATGTTGCTCAGGGTGTCTACAGGGAACATGTTATACAATGATACCAGGTCTCTGGTTTTCTCCTTTTCAAGGTGCTTTTCAGCCAGTGTAGTTTCCAGGTTCATAATGGCAGAAGCCGAAGCAGATGCATCTGGCAGTCCGGTAAGCGTCAACATTTTTTCTATATGCTCCAGGTACTTCGCCTGAATTTCTTTAGATCTCTCATCGTCTTTGAGGTAATACTCACGGTCTGGCAGTCCCAGTCCCGATTGCCAGGTGTATACTGTATAAATCGTAGGATTCTTAAAGTCCTGATAAACGAAAAGTGCGAGTGGTACATTGATTCCCATTTTGTTGGCATAAGCAAAATATTGGGCGAGATCATCGTAGTTTTCTAAGGCATCAACTTTGTCAAACTCAGGCTGAAGAGGAGAAGCACCAATTTCGTTTCGTTTTTCAAAATCGGTATAGGACTTAAATAGGTCGCCTACCTTCTGTTCGTCCGATCCGGCAGGAAAGTCTCCCTCGGAAGACTCCTCGATAATTTTCTTAACGTTTTCTTCAGATTCTTCATGCACTATATATCCAACACCATAGCTGGCTTTATCATCCGGTATGGGCGTATTTTTTACCCATGTCCCATTGACATAGGCTGTAAAATTATCCCCGGGCTTCACCAGGGTATCCATGTATTGTGTAAGCACCCCGGAGGTGAGTTCTTTTTCCTCTTTACCATCCGACTTGCAGGATGCAACGGAAAGAAAGGCTACGGCTAATATGCCGTAAACTATTTTTTTCATCATAATGTTACTATTTAGTTCGTTTTAATTTGACTCCCGGGGACCGGGATTGTTACAACTTAGGTGTTAAAATATGAATCCTAGCATGTTTTAACCGGAAATCAGGCATTTCCCCTGTGCCTTTCTCTTGCCAATAACGTATTCTTTAACAACATAGCTATGGTCATGGGACCCACTCCACCTGGTACCGGAGTAATATAGGAGGCCTTTTCTTTCACCTTCTCAAAGTCGACATCCCCGGTAATATAATATCCCTTTTCTTTCGATTTATCCTCAACGCGTGTAATCCCTACATCTATGACTACAGCACCGGGTTTTACCATGTCTGCTTTCAGGAAATGGGGTACCCCCAGGGCAGAAACTACAATATCTGCCTGCAGGGTTAATTCCTTTATATTTTTTGTGCGGCTATGGCAAAGGGGTACTGTTGCATTGGCGGCTTTTCCTTTCTGACTCATTAGAATACTGATAGGTCTTCCCACGATATGACTTCGTCCGATTATCACTGCATGTTTCCCTTCGGTGTCAACTTCATACCGGCGAAGAAGTTCCATGATGCCATAAGGGGTAGCTGAAATAAAGGTTTCCATATCCAGGGCCATTTTTCCAAAATTTGTAGGGTGGAATCCATCGACATCTTTATCAGGATGTACGGCCATCAGCACTTTCTGTTCGTCAATGTGTTTGGGCAGAGGTAATTGTACAATGTACCCGTCTATTTCGGGATCCTTATTGAGGTCGTTTACCAAACTAAGCAGGTCTTCTTCAGTGGTATCTTCCGGTAAATGTTTGAGGGTAGATTCAAAACCGATGCGCTTACAGGATCGCACCTTACTTCCAACGTATGTTAAGCTTGCACCGTCATTCCCGACGAGAACTGCGGCAAGATGAGGCACTTTCTCTCCCCTTTCCTTCATTTGCGTAACTTCTGTCGCAATTTCATCCTTGATTTGGTTGGAGATTTTTTTGCCGTCTAATATGACCATGCCTGCTTAATTATGTTATTTCTATTGTTTACAATTTGCTAATGATTAGAAGGGAGGTTAAACCTTTCCAGTCTAGCCCTTAAGACCGCCCATCATTTGCATCATTTTTTTGCCTCCGCCTCCTTGCATCATTTTCATCATTTTTCCCATCTGGTTAAATTGTTTGAGCAACTGGTTCACCTCCTGCACCGTTCGGCCACTGCCTTTGGCGATTCGTTTTTTCCTGCTCGCATCCAGTTTGGAAGGGTTAGACCTTTCATCAGGGGTCATCGAATGAATAATAGCCTCTACATGCTTAAATGCATCATCATCTATATCCATGCCTTTAAGCGCTTTTCCTGCACCGGGAATCATCCCCATAAGGTCTTTCATGCTCCCCATTTTCTTGATCTGCTGAATTTGCTTCAGAAAGTCGTCAAAACCAAAGGTATTCTTTGCTATTTTCTTCTGTATCTTTCTCGCCTCTTCTTCATCGAACTGCTCCTGGGCTCTTTCAACAAGGGAAATCACATCTCCCATCCCAAGAATACGGTCGGCCATCCTGTCTGGATGAAAAACATCCAGGGCATCCATTTTTTCTCCTGTACCAATAAACTTAATAGGCTTTTCCACTACCGATCTGATGGAAATGGCCGCACCACCTCTGGTATCACCGTCGAGTTTGGTTAGAATCACCCCGTCAAAATTCAGGACATCATTAAAAGCCTTGGCCGTATTTACGGCATCCTGACCCGTCATGGCATCAACGACAAAAAGCGTTTCCTGAGGCTCAACTGCATTTCTGATGTTAGAAATCTCCGTCATCATACGCTCATCCACTGCCAGTCGACCCGCGGTATCTATGATGACCACGTTCTGACCATTGGCTTTAGCATGTGCAATACCTGCCTTGGCTATGGCCACAGGATCAGAATTTTCTTTATCGGAATACACAGGCACGCCTATTTGATCTCCAACGACGTGCAATTGGTCAATTGCGGCAGGTCTGTAAACATCACAGGCTACCAGTAATGGAAATTTGGTCTTCTTTGTTTTGAGATAATGCGCCAGCTTTCCGGAGAAGGTGGTTTTACCGGACCCTTGCAAACCCGACATCAGAATAACTGATGGGTTGCCTGAGAGATCGATCCCTTCGGCATCTCCCCCCATAAGCTGTGTGAGTTCCTCTTTGACGATTTTCACCATCAGCTGTCCAGGCTGTAGTGTAGTAAGAACGTTCTGACCCAGGGCTTTTTCTTTTACCTTGTTGGTAAATTCCTTGGCTATCTTAAAATTGACGTCAGCATCAAGAAGGGCCCTTCTAACTTCTTTGGTCGTCTCAGCCACATTGATCTCAGTGATCTGCCCATGGCCTTTTAAAACGTGCAGGGCTTTATCTAATTTCTCACTTA
>JABDLH010000181.1 GCA_013003145.1 Flavobacteriaceae bacterium
AGCAGGAAAGATATAGTGATCGCCGCATTAAAGTTGAATTCACACAATTGGAAATAGTATAACCCCATCTATTGAACATAACCCGGCCCCAATGCCGGGTTTTATTTTTTGTAGGATTCACGAGCGATTATTCCCTTTTAACGATCATGAAAATATCATTGTCTAGAGGTAAATAACCAAGATCGTAGACGAAGTAATAGATTGCACCTTTTTTAGTAGTGTAAAGGTTAGTGATATACTGAAAATCAAAACCCATGTCTAAGAGTCGATTTTTAGTGGTCCTGGTCTTACCGTCCCTAAGGGTGAAACTTTCCAGGATGCGGTAATTTTTCCGCAAGCGGTTATTGATATTCCGCAACAAATTATTGGAATCCTTGTTCAGTTGGTTGTGATAGGCATTGCGGCAATAATCGGAACAGAATTTCTTATCGGCCCTGCCGGAGATTGAAGTAGAGCACTCTTTGCATTTTCGTCCTGTCATAGGACTAATTTAAACGACTACAATGTCATAAACATGCAGTAAGCCGGGAAGGCCATCGCGGGAAAATTTTGTTTTTCTAAGCTTGTTGCGCGCGGGATCCAGCGTGTAATTGATCGCGGTCTCAAAATTGGAGTTATGTAAAACGGTCTGATCAAAAAGAGCTTTATCCAGGTTGCATTGTTCAAATTTTACCGAGCTGAGATCTGCTTCTGTGAAATCAGCGCCCATTAGCTTACAGCCATTAAAAATCCATCCTTTAAGGTTCAGGCCGTAGAACGAGGATATACTTAGTTCGCAGTCTTCAAAAGTGATCCGGAGAAGGAAGGGGTCGGAATCCTGGAACTGCAACCCCATCATTTTACAACGTACAAAAGTAACTTCCTGGAATTGAGAATAGCTGAGGTTGGCATTGCTAAGGTCACAATCGGTAAAGGTACATTCCAGGAAACGGGCATTGTCCAGGTAGCCCGAAGAGAAATCACAATTCTCAAAAGTACATAGCTCATATTCTGCTTTGGGCAGCCTTTCTTCACGGTAATTTTCACCGGTAAAATGTTTTTCAGCGATCAGCTCCTGTTTCATTAGTAAGGATTGTTAAGCCATAAAGTTAAACATTAAACCCGGGTATAATAAAAAGACACTGAGAACTAAGCTGCTATAGCAGGAGTCTATTATTTTCAATTATTTACAAACGAATACAGACGTAAGTAAATGCCTCCTATACAAATGACTGTAAATCATCGCCTTAGGTTTGCAGTGTTGGGAAAGCCCTGACGGTATAAGCTAACGTATAATTTAAAAAATGAGATGATGAACGCGTTGAGAAACAAGGTAGTACTGATCGGTAACCTGGGCCAGGATCCTGAGATCGTAGCCCTGGAAAATGGAAGTAAACTGGCTAAATTTTCAGTAGCCACGAATGAATCGTACAAGAATGGGAAAGGAGAGAAGGTAACGGATACACAATGGCACCAGGTGGTGGCCTGGGGAAAGACCGCAGAAATAGTGGAAAATTACCTTCATAAAGGGAGTGAAGTTGCCGTACAGGGTAAGCTGATGCATCGAACTTATGAAACCAAGGAAGGAGTGAAAAGGTATGTCACCGAAGTCCGATGCAGTGAATTATTAATGCTTGGGAAAGCATAACAGGATTTCAAAAAGAGGATTCCCTTTGGAGTCCTCTTTTAATTTGATAAAACACCAGAATCATCGATGGATGATCTGCCTCAGAAGCTAATGATTACGGGGCTTAACAGTATTTTAACGCAATCTGATGTCGCTACAGGGGTATGGGCCAAGAAGCTATTTTATATAGCACACTTTTTCCTGACTGTCCCCGTATTTTTGTAGTGCAGGTCAGGAGAAATCCCCCGCTTCTTCCGGAAGACCTATCTCCAGCAGGACGATCGTTCAATTCCCGGAAAAACAGCTCAAATTACAGATCCTCATATGATAATGTAATTTATCGGGCAAGTGTGACATTTAAGCCGGATTTGCAAGTATAAATCACTGATTTTTTGTAACTTATATAGACATCTTTCGCCATCATGAATTACCGCGTATCCCATATCAACAATAAATTCCAATCCCTTCACCTCGGTGCCTGGTTGTTATTTGCTGTGTTTATGGTTGCACCGGCTAACATGGAGGCACAGACTGCACCCGATGAAGCACCTACAGAGGAATTCTACCGGGAACGCGCAGCGGCAGATGCAGAGCTGGAACACCAACTGAGTTGGAAGCACGAGGAGGATGAAAGAGATTTTTGGGTGGATCAGCGTAACTTCGAAAATGATCTTAAGTCAGAAAACCCGATAAGTTACCACGTATATATGACGGGCAAACGACTGGCATATGATTACCAGCAGACCCAGTGTACAGATGCCTGCGAACACGGCCGAATCTACAATATACAGTCTGATTTTTATATTCAGTACAGCGAAGGAGGGGAGAACCTTGCCGACGCAGTCAGCGGTAAAGGAAAGACTCCGGCAGTAGCCACTGGTCACGAACGCCGCTAAGCCATATTAGATCGCTTCACTACTTTAATTACCAAGCACTTACATTTTCCATATAAAATTGCAGTAGGGTTTTAGGCCTTATGATTGTTCTTAATACATCAGAATCTAAAAAAATTAAGACCATGAATAAGATTATCAATGTAAAGAGTCTTCTACCCCTTGCCTTACTTTTAATAGGATCCCAGGCCCCGATCCTGGCACAGGAACAAACAGAAGAGGACCGTATTTCGTATTACGAAGAACGGGGACGAGAAGATGCTATATACGAGCAGAACCTGACAACCAAAGAAGAGGCTGACGAGGCCGATTTCTGGGAGGACCAGGAAGCTTATGAAAAGGAATTAAAAGCACGGGACCGTAAAGCACATCGCGCTTATATGAAAGGTAAACGGGATGCATATAAAGAGCATTACGCATACTGTGATCATCACTGCCATCACGGTTCCCATTACTACAGCCATGCCACCTTTTATTACCATGGTTATTACCGCTCTTACGACAGGCCATCCCGAACCCGGGTCAATACGGGTATCCGGATAGGGACTCCCAGTGTCAGGATCGGACTTTAACAAAAAAACAAAATCGCCCAAAGAGGCGATTTTTTTATGTGAGATCAAAACACGGACAGCGCTTACATCTCTTCTTTTCTGATTTCTTGTACTTTTCGCAGCATTTCTTCTTGAGCTTCCTTGTTTTTACTTTAATCATCCCGATCAGAATGTAATAACCACTCCTACATTTCCGGGACCAAACTGCAGGTCCCAGCTCAACTCCTTATCCTGCTCATTATATTTCTTATCGTATCTTTTGTCGAGGTATCGATCTATAGACTCGACCGTCACAATACTTAGTGCTACCCCGAAGGCGATATCGCTTAACCAGTGTTGCTGGTCCCAAAGTCGACTTGCCCCGGGGACCAGGCCAATAGCATAAAACCCCGCCTTAACCCAAGGGCTTTTAAATTGCTTTGCAATGGCATAAGCGTTAGTGAATGCGAGGATGGTATGTCCGGAAGGAAAGGAGTGAAAATTCCTGGAGCTGTTAAAGGGGTCAAAGGTGTCCTTGCCTAAGCCACTGACCGGCCTGGCGCGCCCTACGAGCGATTTTGCCACCTGCTGTAATACCCCGGCTGCACTGGCGGAAGCGATAAGCAAAACGCCTGTTCTTCTCAGTTTGTCATCCTTGGCAATTAAACCCGCAAGGTATACCCCGGAGGTTACCAGGTAGTTGTTCTCCGGGCTGCCATATAATTCCCCGTAATCCCTGACGAGCCTGGGGATACTTTCCCTTTGGTTGCTTACAAAGCGAGAGGTTTCATCGTCTACAAGGTATATGAGGCCCGTTCCGGCGGTAATTCCTCCCATAGTGAGTAACTGCTTCTTCTCCCAATGCAGGGGCCTGGTATAGGCATAGCCGATACTCCTGAATACATTACCGACATCATAAGTCAGCATCTCCCAGCGCGTGTCCCTGACATCGGTACTGTCCTTCTGTGCGAGAAGAAGAGATGAAAAGGCCATAAAGAAGATCAGCAGCCAGGATGTTTTTACCATTCCCGCCATTAGTTTATGGTTGTCCCGTTTCCTACCCCAGCTTCGGCCGGCGAGACAAAGACCAATTTGCCTTCTTGATTTTCAGTCATCAGGATCATTCCCTGGCTCTCCACGCCCCGTAATTTTCTCGGGGCAAGGTTTACCAATACGGTGACCTGTTTCCCAATGATGTCTTCAGGGGCAAAACTCTCCGAAATTCCGGAAACAATAGTCCTGGTGTCTATGCCGGTATCTACTTTCAGTACCAGCAACTTTTTTGTTTTAGGCATTTTCTCAGCTTCGAGTATGGTTCCTACGCGGAGATCCAGTGCTGAGAAGTCTTCAAACTGGATGGTGTCTTTTTCTGCTATCACTTCGGTTTCTTCGGTTTCGTTCTTTTTCCTGGTTGCTTCCAGTTTATCTACTTGTTGCTGTATCTCCTTATCCTCTATCTTCCTGAAAAGCAATTCGGGGCTACCCAATTGGTGACCGGCAGGAAGCAATTCCTTAGGGGAGGCATCTGCCATCCAAAGATTGGAACCATGGTCCCGATTATCAAAACTCAGCATCCTTCTTAGTGCGGTCGCAGTATACGGTAAAAATGGTTCAGAGAGAACAGCCAGCCCGGCTGCTACCTGCAGGGCGACGTACATAATAGTCTTTACGCGCTCTTCATCCTCTTTAATGACCGTCCACGGGGCTTGGTCTGCCAGGTATTTATTCCCGCTGCGGGCCATATTCATCAACTCC
>JABDLH010000240.1 GCA_013003145.1 Flavobacteriaceae bacterium
GACAGATTCCGGGCGGAAGATACTCGCTTCCAACCTCAATGTAGACCTGCCTAAACTCATCGACCAGAGCACCATACATATCGAGATGCCCAACGGCACCATGAAAAAGGAAATAGAGCGAGAACAAGGGGATCTTTTGCGGTTCTTAAGGGAAGAGCTCAATAACTTTGACATTTCATTGCAGATCACTGTCAATGAAACCACCAATACGAGGTTTGCTTTCACTCCGGAAGAAAAATACGAGAAATTAAGGGAGAAGAACCCTGCAATAGACCTGTTGCGCCAGGAATTTGACCTGGAACTCTAGTTCAGCTTCCTGATATACCTGGTTCTCAGGGTGTAGACTAACATCAGGATAGCCATGATCAGTAATCCCAGGGCCTCTCTTGCTTTTTCTATATTCTCAATCTTACCCTCGCCTATAGTTACCCCCTCAAAAGTTTCCGGCCAGGAGAAGGCAACCCCTACCATATACAGCACGAACAGGGCAGCAGGGATCATCCATGGCAACCTGTCCAAGGCGAATAGCACGGAGATCACAAAAGCACTGCCGTAAATTGCGTACCACAAAAAGGCATCGGGATCATTGTACTGTACAAATGCTGCCCACAGGAACAGGATTCCGAAGATAATTGCAAAGACCTTGAAGAACACTTTCATAGTACTGCTTATTTAGTTATCTACCGGGTTCAACTCTTAAATGAGCTTCCATAAGTCCACGAACTTCTACCGCAGAAACCTTATCCGGCAAGTTCACCGCTTTCTTGTTAGATATAAATATAGGGTAATCACCTTTATCTCCCGGCACAATTCCATGGGAGCCTTTAATAAGTTCGGGCTTTAATGGGATAACATCCAAAACAGTCCTGAATCCTATCTTCTTTTTTAAAAGCTTCCAGGCTATCTTAGGCATTACAAAGGGGTCTGCAGGATCCGTAAACATTTCAACGGGGTCATAGCCCGGTTTTTTGTGGATATCCACCATACGGGCATAATCCGGAGCCTTGGCATCATCATTCCAGAAATAATACGTAAACCAGCTGTCTGCTTCAGCCAAAAGAACAATGTCACCACTCCGCTCATGGTCAAGCTTGTACGCGTTGAGTTCCTCCCCGGTCAGTGCTTTCTCAACTCCGGGGATACGGGAAAGCTGATCCGTCAATTCCGCACGGATCTCCGGATCATTTACATAGACATGGGCGACCTGGTGATCAGCCACGGCAAAAGCCTTACTGGCCCCTGCATCGAGCAGTTCCAACCCTCGCTCCACGCGTATACCCAGCAGATCCATTGATCGCAGGACACGGTTAATGTGAACAGGTCTGTGTACATTGGTGATCCCGTATTCAGACAACAGTATAATCTCGGTTCCCTGCTGCTCGTAATGACGGATCAAATCGCCTACCACCGCATCAATTTCTTCGAGATCTGTCCCTATTTTATCAAAATTCAATCCGTGGCGCTGCAAATTATAATCAAGATGGGGTAGGTACACCAGGGTGAGTGTGGGATCGTATTTTTTATCCACCTTTATGGTAGCATCGGCGATCCATCGGCTGGACTTTATCGAGGTTTTTGGGCCCCAGAAGTTGAATAAAGGGAAGGTTCCCAGTTCTTCCTGCAACTCATCCCTCAGCCCTGCCGGGTAGCTGTAGATATCGGGTATCTTCCGCCCGTCTGCCAAATAATTGGGACGAGGGGTGACAGAATAATCCACAGAGGAATACATATTGTACCACCAGAACATATTTGCACAAGTGAAATTAGGATCTTCGGCTTTACATCGCTCCCATATTTTCTCGGCCTGCACCAGGCGATTGGACTGTCTCCAGAATTTAACCTCCAGTTCCTCCTTAAAATACCAACCATTACCTACCACTCCATGCTCTGATGGCCATTTCCCGGATAGGTATGTACTCTGTGCGCTACAGGTCACAGCCGGTATTACAGGCTCAATCGGAGCCCATTCCCCTGCTTCTAAAAACTTCAGGATTGCCGGGGTGTGCTTCCCAATCAACCTTTTGGTAAGTCCTACTACATCAATTACGACGGTCTTCTTCATCTTCACATCTTTTCTTTTAACCATTGTAGTTCCCTGGTAATAGAGTCCGCTAATGGAATCTTCAGAGTATCCGGTAATACTTCCCAGGTATAAGTCTCAACTTCTAACTGGTTGGTCACCCGGTTATCCCGCAAGTAACAAAGGACTTCGAGTATTTGATCCTGGGTGGAATGTAAACGTCCGAATTCCTCTAAAAAAATAGGCACATGGAAGTGGGCTCTCAACTCGGAGAAATCGGTCAGCTGGTTTAATACAGCAGGAAGATCCGGGTAGGTCACGACCTCATCTTTTTTACGTTCCGTTACCTGGTGCAGGTAAACCGGTTCATTGAAACCGGATAGCGACTTCCATATTTCCTCTGCTGTCCTGGATCCTTTAATGATCTTTAAGGCTGCGCTTACCTGGATCTTACCGATCCTGATCCCCGCATCCCGGAATTTCTTAAAGGAATAAGCAGGGTCTTCATAAGCTAATGAAAAATGGCAGACGTCATAACAAAGGGTGATATAACGACGCAGAATCTCCCTGGATTTTTCACCGCTAATTCCGGCCTTCTTTTCCAGGAATGGACATGCGATCGTATCCAGGTAATTATTATAGAACATCAGGACATCCTCGCTATTCTCCAGCAGACCATCCGGTTCAGGTTCAATGTCCAAATGCAAATAATTCCCGCTTCTTTCTTCTTCTTCATAAAGGAACAGGGCTATATCTGCAAATGCTTCAGCAGCCATTCCCATAGCTTTCCTGCGCTGGGCATCTGTACTGAACCAATGCTTATAACTTATGGGAGAAGTAGATATACCTCCCTCCATCCCCTGTGGTATCAAATACGATAATTGCCTGAATAAACGCTTGGTATACTGCACTCTTTCCGGAGTGGTCCAATCCGGGCTATGCACCTGGTCCTTGACACGTTCGTGATGGAAATTCCCATAAGGAAAACCATTCATGGTAAAGACATATAATCCATTATCATTTAGCCACCGGCCAAATTCTTGTAGTCGCCCGGCCTCATCCAACTCCTCACTGGCCTTATTAGACAGTCGCAGCCCCACACCAAACTCACCGTCCGGTGCTAATTGCTGTTTTATTCCGGGCAGGTATGTTTTTAAACTACCGTAGGTGGTTTCCCAATCCTGTCCGGGATGAATATTGGTGCAGTAGGTCAACTGGTAATCCTTGTGGAGCATAGTTACTTTTTAGCAGATCGATTAACAGCTTCATTCAGTAAGCCAACAGATCTTTTCATCCTTTCGAGATCCACCTGGTGCACATCATGTTTGGAGCCAATAGCATCGATCAGGGTGATCGTCAGTTCTCCTCCCAGGTGCTCACGGAACTCTTCGATTCCCTTGAGCAGGGTGTCAATTTCCCCGGCTTCGTCAAAAGGAATATCGAGCTGGAAACCAAGGGATGTCAATAATTGCAGTATGCGTTGCCATACTTCTTTCGAGATCAGGCCGGATTGCCAGGCATAGGTTACATCCAGGGCGATTCCTTTTGCCACAGCTTCTCCATGACGAAGCCTGTAATCGGTCATCTGTTCCATCTTATGCGCTGCCCAGTGACCAAAATCCAGGGGTCTGCTAGAGCCGCTTTCAAATGGATCTCCACCATAGGCTATATGTTCCATATGGATACGGGCGCAGCGATATATTAATTCCTGCATGGGATCTTTATCCCTTTTAGCGATGGCTATAGCATGCTCTTCCAGGTAATGGAAAAAGGATTCATCTTTGATCAGGGCCACCTTGACAGCTTCTGCAGTACCGGATATCCAATCGCGCCTGTCCAATGTCTCCAGGAAAGATGCATCATTAATAATGGCATAGGGCAAAGCAAAAGTTCCTATAAAATTCTTCTTTCCAAAATGGTTAATCCCATTTTTAACCCCGACAGCAGCATCATTTTGCGCCAGTACCGTGGTTGGCACACGGATTAATTTAACTCCCCGGTGGGCTATAGTGGCAGCATAACCAACGGCATCAATTACAGCCCCTCCCCCTATCACCACGACAAAGGAATGCCTGCAGATATGATGTGTATTGATCGCTTCAAGTACTTTGTCTACATGGCTTTCGCTATTCTTGGCAGCTTCACCCCCGGGGATATGTACCACATCGGTAAACATTAGGATGTCTTCGTTTACCATACAATATGCTCTGATGTGCTCTTCCAGTTCCGGGTGATTATCAAGTACCCCTTGATCTGTCACGAAAAGAGTTTTCACAGGGCCTTTACCTTGCTTTCCAATAATATCCCTTAGCAAAGTATTGCCCCGGTCAAACATAGATTCGGTAAAGTGAAGCTTATACTCGTGACGAACAGAAAAGGATTGAACAATAGGATCCAGGGATATTTTTTTCATTCAGGTAACTGCAAATATTTTTGATAGCAATATAGCTAGTGGCCATAGCAATAAAATGAGTATTGCATACCACAGCGGCGCAAAACTTATGGCTAGAGATGCATCTAACACGATCAGGGAAATAACTCCCGCCATCACTGCCTTTTTAATGTTAGCGGCCGAATTTTCTTTATATGCCTTCCATAGAGGCCTATAGATAAGCAGTGCCAGTAATAGACTAAAAATGAGCCCAAGGCTGATATTTTCCGCATTAATGGTCACCGCATAGATAACGCACAAAAGCACAATGGCGTATAATACCGCCGCCCATATTATATGCCCCTTGTTATTCCCGTGCACTTCCCCCCTGCTGATCAGGGTAATGGCAAAGATATAAAGTATAGGAATGATACAATACCACAGCTCGTTAATTACCCCTGCTACGGATATTCCCAACAACAGGTTCAGGCCACGGCATACCCCCATGTTCAACGGTCCCAGGAAAGTGTATTTTTTAGAGAAGGCATCGTAGAGAAGAATAGCCAAAGCCAGGACCAACGCTACTAACCCGCTGATGGGGCTGGCAGTATAGGCGGCCAAAATCCCACCGATCAACAATACTGCCCCAAAGATTGTCGCAGAATTTCGCGGGATCAGACCACTTGGAATAGGTCTTTCCGGCCTTTCAAGGCGATCAGTCTCC
>JABDLH010000260.1 GCA_013003145.1 Flavobacteriaceae bacterium
GTCCTTTATAATATGGCTGTCATACAAGCCAGCGTCAAAGATTACACGGGGAGCGAGCTCTCTACCTTCCAGGCTATTGACTTATTAAAACCTCTAAGGCAAACCAGATACCTTGGAAACTGCTATAACAATCTAGGATCGATCACTAAGGAGCTGGAAGAGTATAACCAGGCCATAGCCTACTATAACCAGGCGATGGAATATTATCGGCAACTCCCAAAAAATAACGCCCTTGAAAGAAGTATCCTAAACAACATAGGGGTGTTATACCAGGAACAGGGTAAAGACCGGCAAGCCCTGGAATATTTTGACGAAGTCCTGGAAAATCAAGAAGCAGGAATACAACATACGAGCGAGTACGCTCGCCTCCTGGCTAATCGCGCTTACAGCCTGTTAAGGACGGGTTTGACGGACCAGGGCATGAACACTTTCAAAAGGGCCATTGATCTCCAGGACAGTCTATCGGATCTGAGCGGTTTATCCAGGAGCCATTATAACCTGGCCATTCATTACCAGGAAAATGGGGATAAGGAGAAAGCACTCTACCATGTTCGCCAGGCTGAAGAGAATGCCATGCAGAGTGATAATAATAAACGATTGTTAGAAAGCATTCGGCTGCTGGCGGTGTTAGATCCTGAAAACGCCTCGTCTTATTCCGGGAGGTATATAGACCTTAGCGACAGCCTGGCCTTAGAGGAAAGGGCTATACGTAATAAATTTGCGAGGATTCGATTTGAGACGGATGAGTTCAGGGCTCAGAATATACTACTGGAAAGGCAAAGACAGTTATGGATAGGTATTGCCGCAGGGGTCATCCTACTGGCGTTTGCCATATTCATTATTATCTCCCAACGGGTCAAGAATCAAAAATTGAAATTTGAAAGACAGCAACAAGAAGCAAACCTGGAAATTTTTAACCTGATGCTTTCCCAGAACCAGAAATTGGAAGAGGGAAAACAATCAGAACAGAAAAGAATATCCGAGGAACTTCACGATGCCGTCCTGGGGGAAATGAATGGTATCCGGATGGTTCTGCTTGCCCTGAACAACAAGTCAGATGCGGCTTCCATGGAGATGAGAGACAAGGCCATCAGACGGCTACAGGAGCTACAGGAAGAAGTCAGGACCATCTCTCACGAACTGAATGACGCCTCCTACCATAAATTTCATAACTTTATTTTGTCCCTGGACGAGTTGCTAAAGAAAAATTCCGAAGATGCCGGAATCCGGTACAAACTGAATTATGACGAAGATGTAGACTGGGACGACCTTTCCGGAGAAATTAAGATCAATTTATACCGATGCCTGCAGGAGTGTATTCAGAATGCGATCAAGCATGGACAGGCATCCGAACTGAAACTGGATTTGCAGGGAAGTGCTACCGAAGTACATATAAAACACTCCGATAACGGAACAGGTTTCAGCCCGGGCCGTGGTAAAAAAGGAATAGGGCACAGGAATATTGCTTCAAGAGTGAGCAAATTAAGGGGAAGCTGGGAAATACAGAGCAGCCCGGGCAAGGGTACCACGGTTCACCTCTATATCCCCAGGAACATTGCGGGAATAAAAAATAAGACCAATGCCAGAGAGATGTCCCAGCACGGGTAATACAAAGACCGCATAGCTATGAATAAAAAGACTATAAGGATACTTGCTGTTGATGACCATGAGATGACTACCCTTGGGTATAAGTTCATCCTGGAGGACTCTGACTTTGACAAGTATTCTATCCGTATGGATACGGAAAAAAGTTTTAAAGCCGCTAAGCAGCGTATCCTGGAATCTGTTAAATACGGCCCTTATGACATACTGTTACTAGACATACAGTTATCCGGTCCTATGGATGATAATGCCGGTACCGGGGAAGACCTGGGGATCTACGCACGGGAAGTGTGCCCGGGAACCAAGATTGTGTTCATGTCTTCATTCAGTGATAATTACCGTATTAACAGTATTTTACAATCCGTGGATCCGGACGGGTATATGGTTAAAACAGAGATCGATCAGAAATCGCTGCAGGCCATGGTAAGAACCGTACTGGAACATCCCCCCTACTACACCCAGAAAGCTTTGGCGGCGATCCGCAAGAAAATGGCCAATGATATCTCCCTGGACGAGAATGATCGTAAGATCCTCTATTACCTCTCTATCGGAACCAAGACCAAGGATATTACGCAGTTTGTATCTCTTTCGCTGCCCAGTATCGAAAACCGGAAAAGACATCTGAAATCGCTGTTCGGAATTGATAAACAGAATGACCAGGCCCTGATTACGGAATCCCGGAGAGGGGTTTCATCTGAGAACTACCAGGTTTACCGAGTTGCTTTTTTACCCCTTGCGTGCACTTCATCGAAATATATGAAAACCATAATTATTCTATGGTTTTTATATAATCCCCATTAAATTAATAGAATTAATTTTGAGTAAGAACGATCCGTAACCATCAGGAAATCTTACCAATGCACCGCAACGATAACTCAGATAAATCAGGACTTCGGTTTAAAGAAATCCCCCGCTTAAACGGCATATTGGGTTTCCAGAGACAATTGGAGAAGGATTACTTCTCAAAAGTTTCCGTGCGCAATTACCAGCAGCAAGCTGACGACTTTAACCTGGTCATCGGGATGCAGTGCAACATGGATTTAGCAGACATACTGTATCATCTGGATCACGAATCCTGGGGAGCTAAAATCCCCGATGGTAGCAGGAACAGCAGTCAATCTCCTTTCCGGCAGGCATTACAGGATTTAAACGCCTGTAATTCTGAACTCATCGATATTGAAGAATTTTCTATTTTCCTGAATGATACCGCTATCGTGGTAAAAAGTATCTATCCCCAGAGTATAGTGTCTAATTTGGACCTGATTCTTGAGGCGTTGGGAAATCACTACCTGGATATTATCAGCCAGATGAACGAAGTGCCTTACGAGATCTACATCCCGGTATTTGAAGAAGCGATAGACCAGGAGCTTTACCTGCCAAAAGCAACGGGTGACATGCCGGATTTTTTAAGTTACTGGGCCATGTATTCGGAAAATGAAGAAGATGCCTTTATCTACGATCTGAAAAGACGATGCATGATTTCCGGTGAACTGTATATGCTCAACCAATAAAAAAGGGCAGGAATTTCTTCCCGCCCCATTTCTATTTTAATTAAAGTAGTGATCAGCTTTTAAATAAGGGCAATCCTTGCATCATCTGGTTCACTTCTTTTTTTACCTCCTCAATTTGTGATTCGTCCTCGGGATTATTTAACACCTTATCTACAAGGCGAACGATCACTTCCATATCCTTTTCAACCAACCCCCTCGTCGTGATGGCTGCCGTTCCAAAACGGATACCCGAGGTAACAAAGGGTGATTGATCATCAAAAGGCACCATATTCTTGTTGGCGGTTATATCTGCCTTAACCAGCACTTGTTCTGCATCCTTCCCGGTGATCCCTTTGTTTCGAAGATCGATCAGCATCATGTGGTTGTCTGTTCCGTTAGATATGATCTTATAATCCTTATCCACAAATGCCTTGGCCATTGCGGCGGCATTCTTTTTCACCTGAATCATATAGTGGAGGAAGTCATCGGTCAGCGCTTCCCCGAAGGCCACTGCCTTAGCAGCGATGATATGTTCTAACGGACCTCCCTGGTTCCCAGGGAAAACAGCCAGGTCTAAAAGAGCGGACATCTTACGAAGATTCCCATTCTTTAATTTGATCCCGAAAGGATTCTCAAAATCTTTTCCCATCATGATTAATCCTCCCCTTGGACCCCTCAGGGTTTTGTGGGTGGTTGTGGTCACTATGTGGCAATGGGGTAAAGGATCGTTGAGGATACCTTTTGCAATCAGCCCGGCAGGGTGAGCAATATCGGCCAGCAATAATGCATCCACGCTATCTGCTATTTCCCGGAACAATTTAAAATCCATATCCCTGGAATAGGCTGATGCACCTGCGATGATCATCTTTGGCTTATGTTTTAACGCCTGTTCCCTCACCTGCTCGTAATCGATCAGTCCGGTTTCCTTATCCACACCGTAGAATACAGGGTTGTATAATTTCCCGCTAAAGTTCACCGGTGAGCCGTGCGTAAGGTGACCTCCATGCGAAAGATCAAATCCAAGGATGGTATCCCCGGGTTTCAGGCAGGCAGCAAATACTGCGGTATTGGCCTGTGAACCGGAATGTGGTTGTACGTTCGCATATTCGGCACCAAAAAGTTCCTTGGCCCTATCTATGGCCAGTTGTTCTACCTTATCTACTACTTCGCAACCTCCGTAGTAACGCTTCCCGGGATAGCCCTCGGCGTATTTATTAGTCAGAACAGAACCTGCAGCCTCCATGACTGCCTCGCTGGTGAAATTTTCAGAAGCTATTAATTCGATTCCGTTAATTTGCCGTTCCTTTTCTTCGGCAATCAGGTCAAAGACCTGTTGATCACGTTGCATCGCCATAATTTCCTGTTAAATGAAATGCAAAAGTACAAATTGACAATCTCTTATTGGAAGAAAATAATATATTTGATCAGGAAATTATTAAATAAAAATTAACAATTATACTATGCCTATTAAAGCTAATGACCCAAATAGAAAATCCTGGATTCCAGTACCCGAAAATTCGGACTTCCCCATTCAGAATATCCCTTTCGGGGTGTTCCTTACCAGGGACGACGTGATTACCATCGGTACCAGGATTGGTGATCACGCCATCGACCTTGGTTCATTGCATCAATTGGGCTATTTTAAGGACATTCCTTTAACGGATGATATTTTCCTGCAAGACACCCTGAATGATTTTATTTCTGACGGTAAGAAAACCTGGAGATTGGTCAGGAACCGGATAGCCGAACTCTTTGATGTACGCAACGAGGAACTACAGCATAAGGATGATCACAAACAGATCGTACTCTTTACAATGGATGAGATAGAAATGCAGTTACCGGTACAGATCGGGGATTACACGGATTTCTATTCCAGTAAAGAACACGCTACCAATATTGGTAAAATGTTCCGTGACCCGGACAATGCTCTTTTACCCAATTGGCTTCATATCCCGGTAGGTTACCACGGCAGGAGTTCTACAATTGTCCCCAGCGGCACGCCCATCAGGAGGCCATACGGACAAACGATCCCCAAAGGCGAGGATCAACCGGTATTTGGCCCGTCCAAACTGGTGGATTTTGAATTGGAAATGGCGTTTATCACTACTGATGCCAATGCCCTTGGAGAACCTATAGATGTGACCGAAGCAGAGGACTATATCTTTGGACTGGTCTTATTTAACGACTGGAGTGCCCGTGACATACAGAAATGGGAATACGTGCCATTAGGCCCCTTCCTGGGTAAAAACTTTGCATCCTCGATCTCTCCATGGATCGTGACCCTTGATGCCCTGGAACCTTTCAGGGTCCAGAGTCCGAAGCAAGAACCGCAACCCCTTCCCTACCTGCGTCATAAAGGCAATAATAGCTTTGACATCCACCTGGAAGTAGATGTTACCCCTGAAGACGGGCAAAGCACTACGGTCTGTAAGTCCAATTTTAAATACATGTATTGGTCTATGGCCCAGCAGTTAGCACATCATACCGTAAATGGTTGCAAGGTAAACAGTGGTGACATGATGGGTAGCGGAACCATATCAGGTACTACACCGGATTCCTTTGGGTCTATGCTGGAACTGGCATGGCAGGGGACCAAACCGGTAACCCTGAACGGCGGTGAGGAACGTAAATCCGTAGCGGATAACGACACTATTACCATGCGCGGTTACTGTCATAAGAATGGGCTGAGGATCGGTTTCGGAGAAGTTGCATCCAAATTGCTTCCTGCACTGGACTTAAAAGCTCCTAAGAAAAACAAATAAGTACTTTTTATCCGATTTATACGAACTGATATCGGATTTCGTTATGGGTATAGGTCGCTTTGGCACGGCCTTTGAAAATCGCTAAACCAAACCAATACCCAGAACGACATGAAGAAATCAGTACTTTTCGGAATCGCCATCATGGCTTTAGTAGCCTGCGGAGGGGTCAAAAAGACCCAGGAGGCTCTGAATAGTGGTAATTACCACAACGCCATGAATCGTGCGATACAGAACCTTGCAGAGAATAAGAGCAAAAAAGGTCACCAGGAATATATCCTGTTATTGGAAGAGGCCTTTCGTAAAAATGCAGACCGTGAATTGCGCCAAATTGAATTGTTGCAGAAAGACGGTAACCCCGCAAATTACGAAACGATCTACAAAAGGCTTATGGGATTGAGCCAGGTCCAGGAACGGATCAGGCCCTTAATGCCCCTCTATATCCAGGAAGAAGGCAGGGA
>JABDLH010000293.1 GCA_013003145.1 Flavobacteriaceae bacterium
TTTTGAGTATCATGGTTGTGATACTGGTATTTATACTGCTATCCGTGGTGGTCGGCCTGATTGCGGCTGCACTTGGCTTCTTTTAGCCCACAAGTGAACGAATTACAGCCATAAGGTCGCTCAGACCAACTTCACTTAAGCCCCTTCAACAGGCAAGTATATCCTGAAGGTCGCCCCTTTGCCGGGTTCACTCTCCGCTGTTATTCCACCATTGTGATTCTGAACAATTTTCTTAACGATAGCCAGCCCTATCCCGGTACCCTCAAATTGATGACGCCCGTGTAGTCTCTGAAACACCTGGAATATACGTTCGCCATACTTGGCTTCAAAACCGATCCCATTATCCGAAAATGTAATTTGGCAGTAGGTCTTCTTAGGATCCAGCAGAATCTCGCTGACGTTTTTACCGGCAACTTTCTCACTGGAGATATGAATTTCAGGGTCCACGTCTGGTTTTGCAAATTTGATGGAGTTCTCCAACAGGTTGATCAGTAATTGCTGAACCTGGAAAGGGATCATTTTTATCTCGCAGAGTTCACCGGTGACAACACTGACATTAGCCTCCTGGATTTTATCGGAAAGTTCTTCTTTTACTTCATCCAAAACATCCGCAATAGGCATCATCCGTAAGTCGCCCAGGCTGGTAGAAGTTTTGGAGAAAGCTAACAGATCCTCAATAAGGGTTCTCATGCGCGTAGCCGCAATTATAATCCTGGAAAAATCCTGATCGTCCCTATCCGTGAACTTAGCGCCAGATCGTTCTTTTATGCGGGAGGTAAACATCTGTATCTTCCTCAGCGGCTCCTGCAGATCATGACTGGATATGTAGGCAAAAGACTGTAATTCTTCGTTGGTTTGCTCCAGCTCCCGGATAGAATCTCTTAATTGCAGATTAGTTTTATTCAGCAATTCGGTTCTTTCGTAGACTTGCCTCTCCAATTCCTTGGAAAATTCTTCCAGTTTTTTCCGGGAAAGTACTTTATCGGTAACATCGTTCACCGTAACCATTATCCCCGATACGGTTCCGTCCAGTTCCCGGAGTGGAGCGTAATCGTAATCCAGATAGAATTCCCTGGTACCATCGTTACCTTCTATCTTCGCATGCGATTCTTTTACGGTAAGCGATTCACCATTCGTGATGATCCTATTGAGGAGATCAGGATATTTCTGCTCTACCAGACCTGGAAATATTTCCAGTAATTTCTTACCAATAACCTCTTCTTTATCTTTACGCCAGATTTCATCGATCATGATATCATTAGCCATCTCGATGACAAATTCCGGCCCACGGAGGATGGTCATAGGAATAGGCGATTGGATCACGAGATTCCTGAATTGCTTGGCACTTTCCTTTAATTTATTACTCAGAAGAACAGATTCCGTCACCTCCGTAGCCACACACATTACCCCGGTGACCAGTTCATCCTCATCCTTAACGGGGTAAAAAATGAAATTGAAGTAACGGGTTTCCCTTTTACCGCGTTTCTCTACCGCTATTGGAAAATTGGTTCCCCTGCTGGATTTCCCGGTCAACAGGACTTCATTGAGCATAGGCATCAGGGTTTCCTTGGTATCGGGCAGGATGTCGAAAAATGGCACCCCCAATACTTGCCGTTCTTCCTTTTTCACTATGGCTAAGGCAGTAGTGTTGGCAAGTTCGACCAGGAAATCCTCCCCTTTAAAAATGGCAATCCCCACGGGTGCCTGTTTCACCAGGTTCCTGAATTTTCTTTCCTGCTCCACGATCCGATCCAGGGCGAGCTCTAACTGGGCCTCCCGGGCCCTTTGTTCCTCGATATTAGTGCTGACGGTGCCGTAGCCAAGAATCTCCCCATTCTGTGGATCCTTCACCACCACCATATTCCATTTTAACCAGAATGGTTTTTTATTTACTTCGTCGACAAATCGAATCTCAGTACTGAAAAACCCTTTTTCAGGGAGGACTGCCAATAAGTGTTCGGCCTTGGTACGATCTTTCTCATACACAAAATCGATTAATTTCCGCTGTTTGATATTTTTCCAGCCCAACATATTGACAGCAGCTGCATTAGCAAACTGTAATTGCTGATCCGGATCGGCCAAAGCAATAAACTGGTTACTGGAATCTATGAGGGAGATTAACTTATGCCGCTCTTTATCAATATTGTGTTGGGCCGTAATATCCTGTACAATTCCATTAAAGCGGTAAGGCTGCCCGTCTTCTTTAAACCACGCACGTCCTAAAGCCCTTATGGTGCGGATATCGTCTTCATCAGCCTTACGTATCCTGTATACCACATCATAATTTCCATCAGATGAATTGGCCAGGGTATTTGCTACGGTCTGGCGAACCTTCTCTTGATCTTCCTCAATAATTTTTTCAAATACATCTTCCAGGTCCTCATTTAACCCAGGAGTTAATCCAAACCACTGCTGTGCTTTTTTATTGGTCGTAAGAGTTCCTTTCTGGGGATCCAAGTCCCAGGCCCCCATATCAGCAGCATCCAAAGCGTTGCTGAGCTGCTCCTCGCTTTGTTCTAGTTTTTTTAGGTACTGCACCTTGGAAGTGGTTTCAGCCAAAGCCACAAAAACTCCTTCTACTAATCCGGAGACACCAAAAGCCGGGCTATAACTGAAAGTCCAGTAAGCGTCGTCAATTTTCCCGTTACGGTAAATGGGAATAAGCTGGTCCTCACTCCAGGTAGACTCACCTTTATGATAAACCTTATCGAGCAATGGTTTGATTGTAGGCCAGATCTCGGGCCATGCTACTACAGCAGGTTCCCCTAGGATGTAAGGGTGCTTTCCATCCTTGCCAAGGCTTGGCCTGTAGGCATCATTGTAAAAGCAGATCCAATCATCGCCCCAGAAGAGAAACATGGGAAACTTAGAGTTGAGAAGGGTATTGAGAAGAACCCGGAGTGATGACGGCCATTGAGAAGGATTTCCAACAGAGGTTTCAGACCAATCCTTATTGCGTATAATGTCGCCCATTTCGCCCCCTCCCTTGAGAAAGTGGGTTGCCTGGTCTTTTTTGAGAAATTTCATAAGAAAGTATTCCTATTTGATGACAAAGTCAGCTTCCTGTGCTGTCTTTTCACCCTCTTCCATCACGGATTCAATACTGCGCTGTAACACCATTTTTAACTGATGAAAATAGGCAGGCTTTTGAATATAATAATTAGCCCCTCTTTTACGCAGGGTCTTCACCTTATCTAAATCTAAAGAAGTACTGTATATTATGATCGGAATACGCTTAAGGTCCGGTTCATTCCGGATATCCCTGAGGCACTCTTCTCCATTCATCAGAGGCATGTTCAGATCTAGAAAAATAATGTCTGGCAGGGGTTCATCTGATATCAAATAGGCCATAAGGTCTACCCCGTTATCAAACGTAGTTACTGTCGCGGCAATGGAAGTTTCTTCCAGGGCTTCGGTGAATAAAAGACGATCATCATCGTCGTCGTCCGCCAGAACAATATGAAGAGGTTTGTTGTTCATGAAATAAAGATACTTATTCTTGTAAAAAATACTGGTCAAATTTAAACCGAAAAGCTAACAATGATACTCCTGGACTTCGTGAAGTACTAATTTTATAGTATCCGCAAAAAGCACCATGGCTTGTCAGAATCCCAGTAAACACCAATCACCGGGAGAGCAGAGTATATATTTGTCATATTATCCTGCTGGTTTATCCTTGAGGGATTGAATCAGAAAGCAATGTAGCTTAAGGAATATTTGGGTTTTGTTTCAAAAAAATTAATTACTGACTCGGAAAATTCGAGTCTTGCAACCAAACCATATACTTTTCCCTGTATTCCTCACATTTTGCCAAATATTTCACCAAATTTGACAATTCTCTTAAATTTATTTTTGGAACTTTCATACCTTGCGGTGTAAGCAGAATGTTATGATGAAAATTTCGATTGATTATGATCTGAAATTTCTTCTGGATAAAGTTTTGGATCCCCTGTTCAAGAAATACGGGCTGGAGTACGAATTTAATTCCCTGGCTGAGATCGGCATAAAAGGCAGTCCCTCCCCACAGGTAATGAATGACCTCCAGGAGGATTTGTCTGTCCTTGGCATAACTATTATCAACGATCATAAGCACGGGCTAGTCCAAAAAATTAAAAAAGCCATAACTACTTATCTCATTGATGGCGAATCTGTTAAAGACGTTAAACTATCAACTTACCTTGCGGACACTTGTAATTATTCCTACGCACATTTGTCCAGCACCTTTTCAGAGGTCACCTATTCCTCTATTGAGAATTTTGTAATTCTGAAAAAGATCGAGGTTGCTAAAAAACACCTGAATACCGGAAATTATACATTAACAGAGATCGCACATAAACTTGGCTACAGCAGTGTAGCACACCTCTCTAACCAGTTTAAGAATACTACTGGCTTATCCCCTACATTGTACCGGGAGATTATCCGCCAGAAGAAAGAGAGTGATCAATTAAAGAAGCGAGAATATACCCAAATTGATAATGAAAATTGACCTATTGACTGTTGCCCTGGCTGACGACGATGAAGATGACAGATTACTGTTCGAGGATGCAATAAATGAACTGAAGATAAAGACCAATCTCCTCCTGTTTAACAACGGCCTGGAATTGATGAAATACCTGAAGAAACCCGATGCGGAATTACCCCATGTTCTGTTCCTTGACCTGAATATGCCGGTAATGGACGGTATGCGCTGCCTGGACGAGATCAGGCGTGACTCCAGGTTAAAAAATCTTTCCGTTGCCATCTATTCTACCTCCTCCTCGGAAAAGGATATTGTAGAGACCTATGTGCGGGGCGCTAATATTTATCTCACCAAACCATCGGATTTTAAAAAATTACAAAATGCGATACAGAAAATTCTGAGCATAAACTGGCAGTTCCATTCATCTAACCTGGATAAAGACAATTTTATCTTGAGAATCTGAGTACGTAACAGGCATTATTTCGGTTAGGAGCGTTCTGCCAGGTGGAATAAATACGCCGAGAGAAAGAAGAGAAGTGAAAAGAAAGCGCTGACGGCGAATACCCCGAATACTCCTGGTGACCAGGATATTAGGGGTGGCGGCCAGATCATCAGAGCCACTACAGGGACCAGTAGCTGCACTATTCCCATGGCCATCATAGTTCTGGACATTCCACGAGAATTTAAGCGTGTATAAAGAGATCCCAGTAATCCTGTAGCAAAAACAGCACTGTATAAGAGGTTTGCATCCTGCCCCTCGTGCCCTATTATACCTACGGCGGCATTGACCCAGAAGAGCAAGAAAAGGCCCAGGAGGCCAATTACGAATGCAGCCCTATAATAAGGTGTAGCAGATCTCGCGATAACTTCGTATAAAAACCCAAGTAATGACAAGGCGGATCCCATCAGTATAAAGTCTGTCAAATCCCACTGCACCTCTTCCGTATACCTGGTAGCTACAGCAGGAATCATTAATAACACTGAAATGATGGTAGCCCAGAGGACTATACGTTGCGAAATCAACTTCATTCTTTATATGTTTCTGACACCATAATATGACTTCCATTGTGCTTATCACTTCGGACAGATGTAAGCCATTACATATCAATTACTTATTAAATTTAATGAATTTTAAACTTCTCCAAGTAATTCTATCGCATTCTTGTATGCCGGTATGCGAGGATGATCTTCAATTTCGGTTAGCAATTACCACAAATATTGTTTCTTAAAATTACCTTATTAGGGGGCAGTCAGTGATGGGATTAAGAATCCATTTACCGGGAACTTTATAACACACTTTTGCCATCAATTTATCGCTATCTCCCTAATTCACTGAATTTTACAACTGCCAGAACTATTTAAAAAATTGCCCCAATAAAGCAACAAATTGACGTAAATACGGTAATACTGTAAGTTCTTCCAGTAATTGTGTAATGGATTTTCGCCTTGCTTATAAGACCTTTACATTATTGAATCAGGGGGTAGATTCCAGCCGAATTCTATCGAGTAATCAAAGTGAATTTAGCTCTAACCCGCAGCCTGTTTCACCCAAAGATTCACAAACAATTTAGTGTATCACAAAAACCCATGTAAAATGAATAATGTAGCTATATCAAATAATTCAATGAAAAGTATCTTCAGGTTCTTCGAGGAGAACATGAATGGTACCTTGAGCACCGAATCCGGTGAATATAATTTAACTTTCAATAACGAAATAGGAAAAGGTAAACTTAAGGGGATTCAGCTTAACGGCCCCATCTCTTTTATCGAGTTTGATGTAACCTTTAACCAGGATTTTGAAATAAGCACTGAGCCTAAAGAAGCCCAGTCTTTGTTCCTGGGATATTGCAGCCAGGGAAGCTTGCGCTTTGGATTTGAAGGAGCCAAGACTTCCGGTACTGTTGAAACATACCAGACTGCTATCCTTAATAGTGAAGAAGACAAAAGCCTGAGTCTGAAATTTAACAAGCAGACAGAAACAAAGATCTCCCTGATCATGGTAGACAAAATTGTTCCCCCAATGTTCAGTGACCAAGGTGAAAGCCTGAGCAGTAAGCTTGTACAGCTTTTTAGAGGTAATGAAGAAGGAAAGGATTTCTTATACATCGGTTCCTACAACATCAGGATTGCAGAACAGATAGAGAGGCTTAATAATATTGAAGCTGAAGGTGTTGTAAGAAGAGTAATGACAGAAGGCATACTGCATGTTATCCTGGCTATGGAGCTTCAGCAACATGCCAGCGATGAGCACCAGAAAGAGCACCCAATGGGATCATTGACCACAAGGGAAATGAAGTTGGTGAAAAAGATTTCGGATTCTATCAAAAAGAGCCCGGAATACCCTTACTCTATCTCTAGCTTATGCCAGGAAAATGCATTATCCCCTGCAAAATTACAGGAAGGATTTAAACTACTGCACGGAACTACCGTAGGAGATTATATTAAAAATCTAAGGGTAGAAAAGGCAGAAGAACTGATAAGGACTACTGATCTGAATATTTCTGAGGTAGTATACTCGGTTGGACTAAGCAGCCGTAGCTACTTTTCTAAAATATTCAAGAAAAGATACAAGTGTAGCCCTAAGAATTACCAGAGCCACCAGGTACCGGTATTTGCTACCGCCTGATAGAACGATAACATTCTGCACTCGCTCAAGGAAAGGCCTGACCAATGTAAATTGGTTAGGCTTTTTTATTGCTAAAAATCTCTAATACATCCCACTCTCAAGTCTTTTCTTCTTTTCCCGCATCATATTTTATACCCGCCCCCTCCTACCGATAGTATACCGGGAACTCCCTCGCCATGATCAAATTCATGAATTTGAACATCCTTTAAGCGCGATAAGCACCTTATTCACTATGATTCCGATAACTTGGTTCCGGTTGCGGATTAATATGCCGTGTCCACAATTCGAGGCACCTCCTCGATGAAACAAACCATTAAATAACCATAAACCGGATTTTTATGAAGCTTTCGCACCTTAAATTCCTTATGCTGACAAGCCTGATTCTCATTGCAGGGACTGTCAGCGCACAGTCCATCTCCGGTACTGTCTCCGATGCCTCAGGCCCCCTTCCCGGGGCAAATGTCATTGAGAAGGGTACTACAAACGGCACACAGACCGATTTTGATGGCAATTACCAACTAAACCTAAATAACCCTGATGCGGTGATCATCTTCAGTTATATCGGCTTCAAACAAAAAGAAGAAGCTGTTAACGGCCGATCGGTGATCAACATTACCCTAGAGGAAGATGCGAGCCAGCTTGATGAAGTGGTGGTTACCGGGTACGGCACCCAGTCCAAAAGAGATGTAACCGGTTCTGTCGCCATAGTGGATTCTGAAGATCTACTTGCGGTTCCCGCTACGACCTTTGCCCAGCAACTACAGGGACGAGCCGCAGGTATAGGAATTGTGAACGATGCAACACCCGGGGGTGAGGCCACTGTAAGGATTCGTGGATTTGGTACGATAGGGAATAACAACCCACTATATATAATAGATGGTGTACCCTCCGAATCCCAATCCAACCTTAACCCGAATGATATTGAATCACTACAGGTCCTCAAAGATGCATCTGCTGCTTCGATCTATGGATCCAGGGCTGCGAATGGAGTAATTATCATCACTACCAAGAAAGGTAAAATGGGGAAACCCACGATCAGCTACAATACCTTTTACGGGCTACAATCCCCTTCAGAGGATATAGATGTACTAAATGCTGAAGAGCTGGGTACTTATTTATACCTGGCTGATCTTTACGCCGGTAAAACGCCAAGTCACGGGCAATACACCTTTGGACCTAATGGAGCAGTTACCGTGCCCGACTATGTATTCCCAAGTGGGGCCATGGAGGGAG
>JABDLH010000012.1 GCA_013003145.1 Flavobacteriaceae bacterium
TGGTTCCATGGATAATAAAATGCTGCAAGGGCACATGCCCTCTCTACAAATATAAAAATAGCTGGCGGTTAGCACCCGGCTTTTCATGCTGATTACCTACTTTTTATCAACAATTGACTACCTTTGCGGGAAGCAGATCACCTTATCGCTTTCCGCAATAGCGGGAGGAGGAAAGTCCGGACACCTTAGTGCGGTATAGCGGGTAACACCCGTCGTCCTGCGAAAGCAGGATAGGACAAGTGCAACAGAAAGTATGTACAGGTTAAGCTGTAGTGAAACCAGGTAAACTCTATGCGGTGAAACGTCATGTAAATCAGCGTCTGAGGGCTGCACGCCCGAGCTGAAGGGTAGGCGGTTAGAGCTTCCGGGTAACCGGGAGTCGAGATAAATGATAAGGGTCTTTCCTTTGGGAAGAAACAGAATCCGGCTTATGGCCTGCTTTTTTTTATAAAGAATACTTATTCTTCTTCCGCCCGGAAGAAACTGAATACACTGCCGCCGTACCTCCTGCTTTCATCAAAATGGTCAACAGCACTCAGATCGGTCTCTTTGCCATGTTCTATGACCAATACACCCGCTTCCTTTAAAAGATTTTTTCTGAAGATGATCTCAGCGATCTTTCCAAAATCCTCCTCGGGCATATTGTAAGGCGGGTCAGCAAATATAACATCGTACGTTGTGGTGATCCTTTCCAGGTACTGGTATACATCAGCTCTTGTAGCGGCGATAGGGAATCCTAATTCTTCCGTGGTTTTCCCGATAAACTTCACGCAGTTAAAGTCGGCATCTACTGCAGTAATGGGACCTGCGCCCCTGGATGCAAATTCATAGCTGATATTTCCCGTGCCTGCAAAAAGGTCAAGAACGGAAAGACCCTCAAAATAATACCTGTTATTTAAGATATTAAAGAGTGCTTCCTTAGCCATATCTGTCGTTGGACGTACAGGTAACTTTTTTGGGGCGCTTATTCGTCTTCCTTTGTAAGTTCCGGATATAATACGCATCAGAGGGCGTTTATTAGGGTGAAATCAATGGATTCTTTCTGCTCTTCCGCTTCCGTATAGAGATCAGACTCAGGAATAAAGATAGAGAGGTTCTGTATGTATTCATAGCAAATATCATAAAGCTCGTCTCCTGTTTCAATGGCGCCAAACAAACGCGTCTTAATGGTATTGGTATCCAGCTTAAGCTGCTCCAGGGTAAAAAGGATATAATAGATAAAATCCTCCTTGGTCTGGTAGCGAAAGCTATTAAAGAAAACCAGTTTTTTCTGGGTAAGGACTACGATATCTAATTGTTGTTCAGTCACATGCACATAACATACCGGGGCTGTACCGGTATGGATGTTCATTAAAGCCTGGATGAGTACAGTTCCGTGATGCAGAAAATCAAATTCCCCGAAGAGTTCATAGATGTAGTTGTTGATGTTCATAAAAGGAACATAGACATTCATCATATCATAACTACTCAATTCATCGTACTCGATGAGATCGTTAGCAAGGATCTTTGCATTGAACTTCAGGTAGTTGGCCAGCTCATTTTCATCGAACAATGCCCGGGGGACCAGGCTAAAAAGGTGGTTCCTGTGGGTGGCGACTACCTCGGTAAAGCGGTAGTCCGTAATTTTTTCTTCCAGGAATAATGCTTTAAGCTCTCGCTGCACATCAAAAGGACTGAGCTCTTCCTTAAAATCAACCCGACGACTATGGGTGATGGTGTTGGCCACAGTGTCGAAGATGCAAAAAGAAAGTCCATTCAGGCTAACCTGAATGGACAATTTATAAAGTTTATCTACTGTGTTATCAGTGGAGTTTTTAATCACGTTTTTTGTCATATATAGGTGGCCAGTTACCACTGGTACTCACTTCGTTCAGAGATCCTACGATGATGTAAGCACCATTGACCTCTTCCACGCCCACTTGAGCGTTCTCACGGGCTTTCAGGTCCTTAGGCTGGTCATAAAGGACCACATCCTTGGCTACACGGGCTTCGAAAACAGGAACACGGTACCCGTTTTTATCGATCACGTCTGCTTTCATAGTGAACTTCTCATCGTTCTGCGCATAGGGAACATCCATCATGTTCTTATAGCGATCATCATTCTTGAATAATGAGTCTTTTACAGAGACAAAACCAAGGGTGTCAACGATCTTGACCTCTTGCAGCATGTCTATCTGGTAAGTTTTATCAAACTCCATATAAGAGGAGTCTCTTGTCTGTGTGATAGTATATCTTCCGGTATCAACAAATTGGACCAGGCTGTTGAAATCGTTAGCGTAAGACTTGTTAACCTGCTTATACGCTTCCTGGGCATTGCGAATATCTTTCAGTTTTGAAATCACTTGGGAGAAACGCTCTTCCTTCACTTTCTGAAACTCAATAGGACCTGTTACTGATCTATAGATCAGATATCCAAAAACAATGCAGACAATCCAGAGTACAATTTGAAGTATGGTTTTCATTCTTAGTTTAGTGTTAATTAGCTATTGTGGTAGTCACAAATCTACAATTTTTTTTTAATCGTAAAAGGATTTGCCCCAATTTTCCTAGTTATATTTGGGGTCTATGACAGTCCTGACATCTGCTAATTTTTACGCTTTACTCAAGTCCAAATTTCCTCATGACCCTACTCCAAAACAGGATATTGCGCTTCAGAAATTGGCGAGGTTCATTATGTCTGAAGATAAAGACCAGGTTTTCCTGTTGAAAGGATTTGCCGGTACGGGCAAAACAACCATCATCGGGGATATAGTGACCAACCTCTGGAAGACCAATAAGAAGGCGGTTTTAATGGCTCCCACGGGAAGGGCAGCTAAGGTGATGTCTGGTTATGCCAACACCCAGGCTTTTACCATCCACCGGAAAATATATTTCCCCAAGAAGGAGCGGGGAGGAGGAGTTAAATTTGTTTTGTCGCCTAACAAACACCGCAATACTATTTTTATCGTGGACGAAGCGTCTATGATTCCTGACAGCCAGTCCGACTCCAAACTCTTTGGGAATGATTCTCTGCTGGATGACCTGATGCAGTATGTATATTCCGGCCATAAATGTAAACTTATCCTAATCGGGGATACCGCCCAGCTTCCCCCGGTACACCTGGAGCTGAGCCCGGCACTGGACGGGGATCGACTTTCTTTGCAGTACAATAAGGAAATAGAACGGATGGAACTGGATGAAGTGGTGAGGCAGGCCCAGGATTCGGGGATCCTGGTCAATGCTACTAACTTAAGAGAGCAATTGCAGGGGCAGTTCCCCGAAGGATTTAAATTTGATGTAGACCCTTTTAAGGATATCATCAGGCTGGTAGACGGTTACGAGATACAGGAAGCCATAGACAGTTCTTACAGTGAAAATGGCAAGGAAGAGACGGTCTTTATTGTCCGATCCAACAAGAGGGCAAACCAGTATAATGAACAGATCCGAAATAAAATTCTGTTCCTGGAGAACGAGTTGTCTGTTGGGGATTATATGATGGTGGTCAAAAACAATTACTTCTGGCTGGATAGCAATTCCACTGCCGGTTTTATCGCCAATGGAGACATCATAGAGATACTCGAGATCTTCAGTATTAAACCTCTTTTCGGCTTCACCTTTGCAGAGGTGAAGATACAGATGGTAGATTACCCGGAACAGAAACCCTTTGAAACGGTATTATTACTGGACACGATCAAGGCGGTGACTCCTTCGCTCTCTTACGAAGACCAGAACAGGCTCTACCAGGAGGTGCAAAAGGATTACGCCCATGAGAAGTCCAAATATAAACGCTTTCTCGGTGTCAAGAACAATCGCTTCTTTAATGCGCTGCAAGTTAAATTCTCCTATGCGATCACTTGCCATAAATCACAGGGAGGTCAGTGGAATACGGTTTTTGTAGAACAGCCCTACATGCCAGACGGACCTGACATCTCATTCCTGCGATGGTTGTATACCGCTGTCACCAGGGCCCGTAAACAACTGTACCTGATAGGGTTCAAAAACGATTTTTTTGTCAACCAGGAATAGCCTATTTTAGTGTATTAGCCCGATTAAAATGACCGCTGAGACCATAATCAGTATATTCTTAGGTATAGGCCTGGCCGCATCCGTAGGATTCCGGGTATTTCTCCCATTATTTGCTTTAAGCCTGGCTGCTTATACGGGTGTTTGGGAACTGAATGAGAATTGGGAATGGATCGGCAGCCTGGGCGCCCTGATCACATTAGGTGTTGCCACTTTCTTAGAACTGGGTGCATATTTTATCCCCTGGGTTGATAATTTACTGGACACGATCGCAGTACCCCTGGCGGCAATAGCCGGTACGGCAGTTATGGTTTCGACCGTAGCAGACCTTAACCCCGTCATTACGTGGGCACTGGCAATCATCGCCGGCGGGGGAACGGCAACAGCGATCCGGGGGGCATCTGCTACGGGCAGGGCCGCAACCACAGCGACCACCGGGGGAATTGCAAATCCTGTGATCTCGTTAATTGAGACCATAACAGCTACGGTTATGGCGGTAATCACTATTCTTGCACCTGTACTCGGATTTATATTGGTTATCGTAGTGCTGATAGTGATCTATTCTATTTACAGGAAATTGAAACCCCGAATAAGAACATAAAGAACGTAAAAGACACAATGAATATAATTGCAATGATACCCGCAAGGTATGCGGCCTCAAGGTTCCCGGGTAAGTTAATGCAGGATCTGGCCGGGAAGCCGGTCATCCTCAGAACTTACGAGGCAGCAGTGAATACAGGACTTTTTAACGAAGTGTACGTGGTAACCGATAGCGAGGTGATTTTTAAAGCCATTGAAGACGCCGGCGGTAAGGCTCTAATGAGTAGTGCGGAACACGCTTGTGGGAGCGACAGGATCGCAGAGGCGGTGACCCCTATGGAAGTGGATATCATTGTAAACGTGCAGGGGGATGAACCTTTTACAGATAAAGATAGCCTTGCCGGGGTACTTGAAGTTTTTAAGAACGACACTTCGGAGGAAATAGATCTTGCCTCCCTGATGACTCCCATTACGGACTGGGAAGAAATTGAAAATCCCAATACGGTTAAAGTGATCGTGGATAACAATAATTTTGCACTCTATTTTTCAAGGTCACCTATTCCTTATCCCAGGAATAAGGATATCCAAATAAAATATTATAAACATAAGGGGATTTACGCCTTCCGTAAAAGTGCACTGATGGATTTTCAACGACTCCCGATGCTCCCCCTGGAAGACGCAGAGAAAATAGAAGCAATACGTTACCTGGAATACGGTAAAAAGATAAAAATGGTAGAAACTACTGTAACAGGGATAGAGATAGATACTCCGGAAGACCTGCAAAGAGCAATAGCAGCATGGAATTAGATTTTAGTAAAATAAAAGTGATCGGTTTTGATGCGGACGACACCTTGTGGGTTAACGAGACCTATTTCAGGAAGACCGAAGAGGAATTTGCCAGGTTGCTGGATCATTATGAGACTCCGAACAAAATAGACCAGGAACTCTTTAAAATGGAGATGCGTAACCTGGATATCTACGGTTACGGGATTAAGGGGTTTGTGCTGTCTATGATAGAATCTGCGCTGGAATTGTCTAATCAGAACGTATCCCAGGCAACCATCGCCAAAATCCTGGATCTGGGTAAAAAGATGATCTCTCACCCCGTAGAATTGATCGATGGAGTTCCGGAGGTCCTGGAGAAACTTAAGGATAATTACAGGCTTATCGTCCTGACCAAGGGAGACCTGCTGGACCAGGAACGAAAACTTGAACGTTCGGGTTTATCTGCCTACTTTCATCATGTAGAGGTGCTGAGTGATAAAAAGGAGGTGAATTATCAACATCTTTTGGAGCACCTGGAAATTCCTATCGAGGAGTTTTTAATGATAGGTAACTCATTAAAATCGGACGTGATACCCATACTGAACCTGGGGGGAAAAGCCGTGCATGTACCTTTCCACACAACCTGGGCTCATGAAGAGGTGCCGGTGGAAGAACAGACCAATGATCACCTGACCCTGAACAGGATTGCCGATATCGTGAAATATTTGAATTGATCAGATGCAGTTGAAAAAAGAAATAGGATTGAAGAATCAAATTAAGAGTAAACCCACCCAATACCGGAATTTTCCCATGGTACCGAGGGTCATTTATGGTCCCGGCAGTTTTGGGCAACTGGGAGAAATTCTTATGCCGCAGCGGAAAAGTTCTGATGCCCCGGTAATCTTCCTTGTGGATGATGTATTCGAGGGAGAAGAACTCGCAAACCGCATTCCCTTGCTCTTTGATGACCAACTGATTTTTATCTCTGCAGATGAAGAACCTAAAACAGAACAGGTAGACGCCCTGGTTTCCAAATTGCTTTCAGACTACGAAGAACTGCCTTCAGCTATTGTCGGTATTGGGGGAGGAACACTATTAGACCTGGCCAAGGCTGTCGCCATAATGCTGACCAACCAGGGCACTGCTTCTGAATACCAGGGCTGGGACCTGGTCAAAAAGCCTTCAGTCTACCATGTAGGAATTCCCACGATCAGCGGTACCGGGGCAGAAGTTTCAAGGACTACCGTGTTGCTGGGGCCGCAGAAAAAGTTAGGGATCAACTCCGATTACACCCCATTTGACCAGGTGGTGCTGGATCCGGATTTGGCCAGGGGGGTGCCTGCAGATCAATGGTTTTATACCGGGATGGACTGTTATATCCATTGTGTTGAGTCCTTGAATGGAACCTATCTTAACGCGTTTAGTCAAAGCTACGGGGAAAAAGCCCTGGACTTGTGTAAAGAGGTTTTCCTGCACGATCTTACGGAGGATGAATCCCGGGAGAAACTAATGATGGCATCCTGGCATGGCGGGATGAGTATTGCGTATTCGCAAGTAGGGGTGGCTCATGCTATGAGTTATGGACTCTCCTATGTTTTGGGGACCAGGCACGGCATTGGCAACTGCCTGGTGTTTCAACATCTTGAAGAATTTTATCCCGAAGGGGTGGAATTGTTTAAACAGATGCAGGAAAAGCACGGGATACTATTGCCCGAGGGCATCTGCGCTTCCTTATCGGAACAAGAAATGGATACTATGGTATCCGTGGCATTGGGATTAGAACCGCTGTGGGAGAATGCACTAGGAAGTGGCTGGCGAGACATAATGACCCCATCCCGACTGAAATCCCTGTACAAAAAGATCTGATAGCGGAATCACGCCGATGTTTAATATTTAATACCTAGTTAGTGCAGAAGCTTGCAGCAATTCTTTTTTATGATCTTATGGGCTGGAAATTTTCCGGAACCATGCCGGAAGTAAAAAAGTGCGTAATTATTGTGGCGCCACATACCAGCAACTTTGATTTTATACTCGGTCTGATCGTACGAGAGGTTTTGCAGCTTAAGATCAATTACATCGGTAAACACAGTTTGTTCCGTCCTCCCTGGGGTTGGTTTTTCAGGAAAACTGGTGGCACACCCATAGATCGCGGTAAAAGCAGTGATACTGTGAAAGCCACTGCAAGGATTTTTAAGGAACGGGAAGAATTCCGATTAGCCCTTTCCCCGGAGGGAACAAGGAAGAAAGTTGATCAATGGAAAACCGGGTTTTATTATATCTCCCTGACAGCAGGGGTGCCCATTGTTATGGTCGCTTTTGACTACGGGAGAAAAGAAGTTAAATTCTCTGAGCC
>JABDLH010000033.1 GCA_013003145.1 Flavobacteriaceae bacterium
GTCACCACCCAGTTCCATCATTTTTTCTTTCCAGAAGGCATTGGAAGATTTTTCAATGATGCTGGCTTCGTACTGGTTGGGAAGTACAATCCAGGATTTGGACAGCAGCTCCTGGTCTAACTGCAGCGATGCCCAACCGGAATAACCCAGGAAAAACCGGATATCCTTGCTGGTGATCGTCTTATTGTTGATGAGCTCTACCGTAGTGTCAAAGTTGCCACCCCAATAAATGCCATCGGAAATTTCTACACTGTTTTCTATCAGGTGCGGGACTTTATGTATAAAATAAAGGTTATCCTGTTCTACAGGTCCTCCATTAAATACCTGGAAGGGTACATGGATCTCAGCGATCAGGTCACTGATATCGTAATCCAGGGGTTTGTTGAGGATGAATCCCACGGAACCCTGGTCATTGTGTTCTGCCAGCAGGACAACAGACCTGTTAAAGGACACATCCCCGGTCAAGGCCGGTTCCGCTATCAGTAAATTTCCTTTATTCGGCTTAGATCCTACCATGGTCGCAGTATATGTACTTCTTAAAAATAAGATAAAATCTTTAATTATCACAAACCCTCCTAAATGAAAAAAGCACTTCCCTAAAGAAGTGCTTTATATATTTTTTGGAGGATGGCTTAGTTTACAGCGTCGCTCAGTTCTGAACCGGCTTTAAACTTTACTACATTTTTGGCTGCAATCTGGATAGTTTTACCAGTTGAAGGGTTTCTTCCTTCTCTTGCATTTCTTCTGGATACTGACCAGGATCCAAAACCAACTAGAGAAACTCTGTTACCTTTCTTAAGAGAGCCTTCTACATTTCCTAAAAAGGATTCTAATGCTTTTTTTGCTGCTGCCTTAGTAATACCGGCATCTGCTGCCATTGCATCGATTAATTCTGTCTTGTTCATAATTTAAAGAAATTAATTAGTGTTAAAATATCAAAGCTTAAACAAATTTATACGGATTTGCGGTTAACGCAAGTAAAACGGGGGTAAATCGCGGTATTTGTTAATAACTTCGGGCCATTGTTGATAAAGTTAGCATTTCATCGATATTCTCTGAGGTCAATGATAACGGGACTTCAGCTCATTTTGGCCTTTTCTTCAAATTTATAGCCGTTCAGCACCTCTTGTACCGGCAACCTTTTTTTCCCCGGCATCTGTAATTCCAGCACAGAAATGTAGCCCCCGGTCACTGCTACTTTCAGTTCTTTTTTATCGGTAATTACAGTTCCTGTATCCAAGCCATGCGTGTCTTCTTCAGTTGCGGCTTTATAGATCTTCACATTCAGAACTTCATCCCCGTTGGTCAATTGGGTCCAGGCGGCAGGGTAAGGACTGAGTCCCCGGATAAGATTATAAATATCCTCCATAGGTGCTGTCCAGGAGATCCTGGTATTTTCTTTGTTTAATTTAGGTGCCTCTTTTATTTCGGTCGCAGCCTTTTGGGTGGTAGTGGTCACCGAGCCCTTTTCAATTTCCTCTACGGTCTCCAGTACAAGGCTTGCTCCCAGTTCCATTAAGCGATCATGTAGTTCCCCGGCACTCTCCTCCGGTCCAATGGGTGTTTCCTGTTGCAGGATGATCTCCCCCGTATCTATTTCTTCATCGATAAAAAAGGTGGTGACACCGGTCTTATCCTCCCCGTTGATCACAGCCCAGTTAATCGGCGCTGCCCCGCGGTAATCGGGCAGGAGGGAAGCGTGGAGGTTAAAGGTGCCGTAGCGGGGATGCTGCCAGACCACTTTAGGCAACATCCTGAAGGCTACCACGATCTGCAGGTCGGCATCTACCTTATTGAGTTCATTGATAAAATCCTCGCTTTTAAGATTGGTTGGCTGTAAAATCTTTAATCCATGTTCCTTGGCAAAGATCTTGACCGCAGATTCCTGGACTTTGCGTCCCCTCCCGGCCCGTCTGTCCGGTGCGGTTACTACAGCACTGATGGTATGCCCGTTTTTAAGCAACAATTCCAATGGGGCCACGGCAAAGTCCGGGGTACCCATATAGATGATCTTTAATGTATTCATTTAGTGTAAATAATATTGATTCTTATGGTTAATGCCTATCAGGCCATCTTCCAGCATTTCCTGTAAGGTATTAATTAGCTGCTGTTCATCAAAGCTCAGCTGGCGTAGCAAGGCTCTTGAAGTTAAAGGACTATCCTGCAATTGCAGCTGTATCTGGGCAATTATATATTCCCGGTCTGTTCCTGCCTGCTGACGAAGATTCGTAAGGCAGGCATCGCACTGCCCGCAGTCTGCTCTGGCTTTTTCCCCAAAATACTGCAACAGCTGCCTGCTGCGGCATTGCCTGTCATTATTCACATAGCGGAGCATTGCCTCCACGTTAAGTTTTTTCTGCTGATGTTGTTCTTTGACTTCATGGGCAAAAGTATGTATGGTACGCTCATCTTCACGGGGAACCAGGAAGGTGAGTTGCAGGTCACCTACTTTGGATTCATATTCAATGAGGCCGTCTGTATGCAGTTGTTTAAGGATTTTAATGATCACCCCCTCCGGCACACCGGCTTTTCGGCCGATCAGGACCTCGTTAATCCTGGTGGTGTAGTCGGTTATCCCCCCGTATGTTCTCAGGATTACCTGTATGACAGGCGCCTGGCCCCGGTGCTGATCCAGGTAAGCCATGATCTGCCCTTTAGAACTGGTAAACTGCACCTCTGTCTGCCTGTTAAAATGTTGGGATAAGGCGATGACCGAGTGCTGGTCTAAGATCTGAAGACCATTATAGGTGAGACCCGGGTTCAGTTTGTAAGTTTCGCAAAACGTATTAAAGTGAAAGTTGTGAGTGGTATTACTCCCTTCACCATAAGGTATCTGGAAATAATTATTCAGTTTCTGGTAGAGGTTTTTTAAAAAATCGATGCTGGGCAGCGTATCTAAAAATTGACGTTTAAGCTGCTTTTCATCTGTTTTGTTGGTTAGCAATACCGCCTGTGCCGGGTTTCCGTTCCTTCCTGCACGGCCCGCTTCCTGGAAATAATTCTCTATACTGTCCGGTAACTGGTAATGTACTACCAGGGATACATCCGGTTTATCAATCCCCATCCCGAATGCATTAGTGGCTACCATGATCCTTGTCCTCCCCTGTAACCATGAATTGAGTTTGGAGGTTTTCTCTTTTGTCGGCAGACCACCATGGAAAAAGTCGCTACTCTGTTTATGCGCATTGAGATAAGAAGCGAGTTCTTCGGACTGCCTGCGGCTTCGAACATAGACGATTGCACTGCCCGGGGCATCTGAACAAAGTTGCTTTAGCCTGTAGTGCTTATCTTCTTCCCATAATACCTTATATATAATGTTTTCCCGGTGAAAGCTGTCCTTAAATACGCGGTGATCGGCTAGTTTAAGGTTTTCTATGATATCCTTTGCTACACGCGGAGTGGCCGTTGCGGTCAAAGCGATCATCGGAACATCGGGTTTTAATTCCCGGATGATGGAACAACCCAGGTAGGCAGGACGAAAGTCGTTCCCCCATTGCGATATACAGTGGGCTTCGTCTATGGCGACCAGGTTCACATTCATTTGGGTGATACGCTCCATCACGATATCCTGCTGCAAACGCTCCGGTGAGAGGTATAAGAACTTGTAATTACCATACAGGCAATTGTCTAAGCGGTTCAGCACCTCTTCAAACGCAAGTCCGCCCGTAAGTGATAATGCCTTAATTCCTTTGCGCTTCAGGCTGTCTACCTGGTCCTGAATAAGTGCCACAAGAGGGGAGACCACGATACATATCCCTTCTGAAGCGAGGGCCGGGACCTGGTAACAGATAGATTTACCTCCACCTGTGGGGAGTAAAGCCAGGACATCCTGCCCGCTAAGTACAGCATTAATGATCGTTTCCTGGGATCCTCTGAATTCCGGGTAATTCCAATAAGTTTTAAGTAATTCTCCCGGAGTTGGCATCAGATCTCCGACTTTAGGGTTTCCAGGATCAATTCTGTGCGTTCCTCTACAGTGCCTTCGGGTACAATACGCGTATCATAACCCAGTGCCTGGTAGCGGTCTTGTAGTGCGTGGTGCAACGCAACAGCTTCATCAAAAGTTTCTAATCTTTCGTTATCTGTAACGTAGATCTCCTTCCAGGGCGGAAGTAGGAATACAGTGTCGTAACGATGGTTGCTGGCGGTCTGCAAAAAGTGCTTGTCATACTCCTGCCCAAAATAATCCATGTATGCCAGGACATCCGGGATGCCCCGGTCAAAAAATACCAGCTCGTGGTCCAGGGCAGATCCTTCCTGGTAGTGGGTTAACCTTCCCTTCAGGAGTTGGAGGTTAAACTGGTATGGATCATCCACGAAGGCCAGCGGATTCGTTATCTGTTTACTGTTCTTCCCCGACTTCTTGGCTTCAAGGGTCATGGTCCTGATGATCTCGTGGAAACAGAAGTATCCCCATTCCTCCAGTTGATCAATAACCGAAGATTTTCCCGTACCCGGTGCGCCGGTAATAACTATTTTTTTTGGATTCAATGTAGTAGGTATATTGCTGCAAAAGTAATCAAACCCAGCAAGCCGGAAAAATTGGCGGCGAATCGATATATTTGCAAAAAGAAAAGAATGAGCAAGGATAATCCAGAAGAATTTTATGCACGGCTTAAGGAGGAACTAAGTTCTACCCATAGCTGGCCTACCGATTACCTCTATAAATTTATAGTCCCCAGCGACCCGGAAAAGATCGAACGGATACAGCGGATATTCGATAATACGGGAGCTGTAATAGAATCAAGAAAATCCAGTAAAGGTAAATACACCAGTCTTTCTGTTACAATTCACCTGCAAAATCCGGATGAAGTGATCAGCAAATACAAAGAAGTTGGAGAAGTGGAAGGGGTTATCTCTTTATAAGCTGGTAATTCTTGTATTATTTTGTTACTTTGCATCAGTCGATTTACTTCCGACATATAATTTAAGCTTAAACTTTACAATTTGAATCTCGTAGAAAACTTAGAATACAATACTGAGCGCTCGCAGCTCATTATTCCGGAATATGGTCGCCATTTCCAGAAAATGGTAGATTATGCCGTATCCATTGAAGATAAAGAAGAACGGAATAAAGTAGCCCAGGCGATCATCAGTGTGATGGGTAACCTGCAACCTCACCTGAGGGATGTTCCCGATTTTCAGCATAAGCTATGGGATCAGTTGTTCATCATGTCCGATTTTAAATTGGATGTAGACTCTCCCTTTCCTATTACTTCACAGGAGACCTTACAACAACGCCCGGATCCGTTAGAGTACCCTCAGAACCATCCCAAGTATCGTTTCTACGGAAACAATATTAAGCGAATGATCGATGTGGCCGTAAGCTGGGAAGAAGGGGATAAAAGAGACGGTTTGGAGTATGCCATCGCCAACCACATGAAGAAATGCTACCTGAACTGGAATAAGGACGTTGTAGACGACCAGGCTATTTTTACTCATCTTTACGAATTGAGTGACGGGCAGATCGACCTGGCATCTGATGGAGAGAATCTTACGGAGAGCGGTCAGTTTTTAAAGAATAAGCCCGCCAAATCCAGTAGGAGTAGCTCAGGCAAAAAAAGTCAAAGAACCGGTGGTCGCGGTAAAAAGCGATACTAAACAATTTTCTATCTAACGTATGGGAACTTTCAGAATTGAAGGAGGGATACAGCTCCAAGGAGAGATAACACCCCAAGGTGCCAAAAACGAAGCGCTGCAAATACTTTGTGCAGTATTACTAACTTCTGAAAAAGTGGTTATTCACAATATTCCGGACATCGTGGACGTGAATAAGCTGATCGCTTTGCTGGAAGATCTCGGTGTTAAGATCCAGAAAAAGGGTAAGGGTTCCTACACCTTTATGGCCGATGATATCAACCTTGATTACCTGCAATCTGAGCAGTTTAAAAAAGACGGCAGAGGTTTAAGAGGATCCATAATGCTGGTTGGTCCACTGTTGGCCCGCTTCGGCAAAGGATACATCCCAAAGCCGGGAGGCGATAAGATCGGCCGGAGAAGATTAGATACTCACTTTACCGGGTTTATTAACCTGGGGGCAAAATTCCGTTACAACAAGGAAGAGCATTTCTACGGGGTAGAGGCTAAAAAGTTAAAGGGAACCTATATGCTTCTTGATGAAGCTTCGGTAACCGGAACTGCTAACATAGTTATGGCAGCCGTCCTCGCTGAAGGAATTACTACCATTTATAATGCAGCCTGTGAGCCTTACTTGCAGCAGCTGTGCAAGATGCTGAACCGGATGGGGGCCAGGATCAAAGGTATCGGCTCTAACCTGCTCGAAATTGAAGGTGTTAAGGAGTTAGGCGGTACGGAGCATACTATGCTCCCCGATATGATTGAAATAGGAAGCTGGATCGGCCTTGCGGCTATGACTCGCAGCGAACTGACCATTAAAAATGTCAGTTGGGACGATCTTGGGCAGATCCCGGATGTGTTCCGTAAGCTGGGAATTGACCTGCAGCGCAAAGGCGATGATATCTATATTCCGGAACAACCGGACGGATACGAGATACAGAACTACATAGACGGCTCTATACTGACGATCGCTGACGCTCCATGGCCCGGACTTACCCCTGACCTTTTAAGTATCATCCTGGTCATGGCTACACAGGCAAAAGGAGAAGTGATCATTCACCAGAAAATGTTTGAAAGCCGACTATTCTTTGTAGATAAGCTCTTAGATATGGGTGCTAAGATCATCCTTTGTGATCCGCACAGGGCGGTTGTGATTGGTCACAACTTTAAATCGACCCTTAAAGCTACCACGATGACCTCTCCCGATATCCGGGCAGGTATCTCTTTATTGATAGCCGCGTTATCTGCTAAAGGAGTCTCTACAATTCATAATATTGAACAGATAGACAGGGGATACGAGGATATTGAAGGCAGGCTCAGAGCGATCGGGGCTAAGATTACCCGGGTCTGATCAGAACGCTTTACTGAAATTTATTTTTCCACTTTAGTACCATCAGGGTAGAGGGCAAATCTGCCTTCTTCTTTCCCGTGAACGGGGTCAGGGTGTCTCCAGGGCCAGCCACCAAATTGTGTTAGCCGATATTCCTGCATAGCTTGTTGTATCTCGGCCTGGGTGTTCATAACAAACGGCCCGTGTTTGGCTACAGGTTCCGCAATGGGTTTACCC
>JABDLH010000035.1 GCA_013003145.1 Flavobacteriaceae bacterium
CAAGTATACCGATGCCACTATCATTGGGATCACCGGGAGTAATGGGAAAACCACTACGACCATGCTGACCTACCATATCCTGAAAGAGGCGGGATTAGATGTAGGAATGGCCGGGAACATCGGGGACAGTTTTGCAAAGATGGTGGCTGAAGAGCAGTATGAATATTACGTGCTGGAGATCAGCAGCTTCCAGTTAGACGGGATAAGGGATTTTAAGCCGCACATAGCAATAATCACCAATATCTCTGAAGATCACCTGGACCGGTACGAATATAAGTTTGAGAATTATATCGTCTCTAAGTTCAGGATCGCTGAAAATCAACGAGAAGAGGATTATTTCATCTACGATGCCGATGACGAAGTAACGGTATCCTGGTTAAAAGATCACCCGGTACGGCCACAAGCACTACCCTTTTCCATAGAAAAGGAGTTGCAACAGGGTGCCTGGCTGGAGAATGAGAACATACGGATTAAGACAAATGAAAACACTATTGATATGAAAAACGAAGCATTGGCCCTGGAAGGCAAGCATAACTTAAAGAATACCATGGCGGCGGCTACGGTGGCTAAACTGGTCAGTATCCGGAAGGAGACCATTCGCCAGAGTATTCAGAATTTCCAGGGAGCCCCGCATCGCCTGGAGAAGGTGCTGAAAATTCACCACGTACAGTACATCAATGACTCTAAGGCGACCAATGTTAATGCTACATATTACGCCCTTGATAGCATGAGCGGACCTACGATCTGGATTGTCGGGGGAATTGATAAGGGCAACGACTACAAATCGCTTATGCCCCTGGTACGTGAAAAAGTAAAGGCAATTATTTGCCTGGGCGTAGACAATTCTAAGATTGTTGAGACCTTCGGTAATGCTGTAGACCTGGTCGTGGAGACGGTTGCTATGCAGGAAGCTGTAAAGGTCGCCTACAAGATATCTGAACGCGGGGACACCGTTTTGCTGTCACCTGCATGTGCGAGTTTTGACCTGTTCAACAATTACGAGGACAGGGGGAACCAATTTAAGGAAGCTGTAAAGAATTTGTAAAACCATGAGTGGATTGTTCCAGAACATAAAAGGAGATAAGGTGATTTGGGCCGTAGTGGCCCTGCTGGCCCTGTTTTCGTTCCTGCCAGTTTACAGTGCCAGTAGTAACCTGGTATACGTGGTCGGGACCGGGACTACGATCGGGTACCTTTTAAAGCACGCCATGCTTTTATTCCTGGGTTTTGGGATCATTTTCGCTGTTCATAAAATACCGACGCATTTCTTTAAAGGGCTATCCATCATTGCGATGCCCGTGGTCTTAGTGCTATTGGTGTATACTCTAGCCCAGGGAACGACCATAGACGGTGCCAATGCGAGTCGTTGGATCCGACTTCCATTCGTGGGTATATCGTTCCAGACCTCTAACCTTGCGGCAGTGGTATTAATGATCTATGTAGCGCGATACCTGACCAAGATGAAGGATAAGGTAGTCACCTTTAAGGAAAGTCTTTTACCGCTTTGGGTGCCGGTTTTCCTGGTGATTATGCTGATACTGCCTGCAAACTTCTCTACGGCAGCCATTATATTTTTCATGGTAATGGTGTTGTGTTTCCTGGGAGGTTACCCTATAAAATACCTATTGAGTATGGTGGGTGCAGGAATTGCCATGCTGTTCATATTCATTCTCCTGGCCAAAGCCGTTCCGGACCTGATCCCTAACCGTATTGATACATGGGTCAGCAGGATAGAGAGTTTCTGGGATCCTGCGGATACCGAATCGGATTACCAGATAGAAAAAGCTAAGATCGCTATTGCCACCGGGGGTATCATGGGTAATGGCGCCGGCAAAAGTGTGATGAAAAATTTCCTGCCCCAGAGTTCCTCGGATTTCATCTATGCGATCATCATCGAAGAATACGGACTATTGGGAGGATTGGCATTGCTGTTCTTCTATATGCTTTTATTGTTCAGGATCGTCGTAGTGGCCAATGCGCATGAAAGTGTTTTTGGTAAACTATTGGTAGTAGGTGTAGGAATTCCTATAGTGTTCCAGGCTTTAATTAACATGGCTGTAGCGGTAGAGCTGTTCCCGGTAACCGGGCAGACCCTTCCCCTGATCAGTAGTGGAGGAACCTCTATCTGGATGACCTGCCTGGCCATTGGTATAATTCTGAGTGCCAGTATCAAGCGGGATAAAAAGACGGAAGAGTCCGTAGAAAACGATGAGACGAACCCTTTAGAGATATTGAGTGGACAATTATAGATTCATATTATCCGGAGGGGGAACAGGTGGACATATCTACCCGGCTATTGCAATTGCCAATGAGCTGAAGAAGCGATACCCTGATGCCAGTTTTCTTTTTGTAGGAGCAAAAGGGAGGATGGAGATGGAAAAAGTGCCACAGTCAGGGTACGAGATCAAAGGATTGTGGATTACAGGGCTGCAACGGAAACTCAGCCTGAAAAATTTAATGTTTCCCTTTAAGTTGATACAGAGTTTGTTAAAGGCAAGTAAGATAGTATCCGAATTTAAACCGCATGTGGCTATAGGCACAGGGGGATTTGCCAGTGGACCTGTGTTGCAGGTAGCTTCCAAGAAGGGGATACCCTGTGTGTTACAGGAACAGAATTCATATGCCGGGATCACCAATAAGCTGCTGGCGAAAAGGGCGGCAAAGATCTGTGTTGCCTATGATGGGATGGAGAAATTCTTCCCCGCCGAAAAAGTGGTAAAGACGGGTAACCCGGTGCGCGAATCCCTGATCCATGCACTGGACTCCAAGGCAGAGGCCGCTGCATATTTTGGACTGGATGCCGAAAAGAACACCTTGGTTGTGTTAGGAGGAAGTCTTGGATCACGGAGGATTAATGAGTTGATCGCTGATAAGCTTACGTTTATTGAAGGCCTGGGAATACAACTGGTATGGCAATGTGGAAAGGGATATTATGAAAATTACAAAGGAATGGAAACGGATACCATCCGGATCTATGATTTCCTGAACCGGATGGACCTGGCTTATGCTATGGCGGATACGATCGTCTCACGGGCAGGAGCCGGTGCAGTATCAGAACTAGCCTTGGTGGGTAAACCGGTGA
>JABDLH010000057.1 GCA_013003145.1 Flavobacteriaceae bacterium
ATGTTGCTCCCGGTATTCATACGGTGACCATCAATGATCGTAAAGGATGCGGGCAGGTCACTGAGACCATTACCGTGGTGGGCTATGTGAAATTTTTCACCCCGAACGGGGATGGGGTTAATGACGAGTGGGAAATTGTCGGTCTCGATGCCCTGCAGGATCCATTGCTGCATATTTACGATCGCTATGGTAAAGTACTAAGGGTAATGGACAGCAGCAGTCTTGGGTGGAATGGTACCTACCAGGGGCATGATCTCCCGGAGGCGGACTACTGGTTCAGGCTTTCCTATATCGATCCCAGGGGTCAGAGAGTAGAAGCCAAATATCTGAATGCGCATTTTTCCCTAACTCGCTGATTAGATTGATCTTCTGGAAATTAAGTCCGGTACTTCTTCGAAAAAAGCGACTTGCGCATAATAAATCCTCCCGGGGGCTAGTTATACTATAAAATTGTTTGAACATTTTAGCTCCCATCTCCATGCGCACCTACCTTGGAAGCCTATTCTTTCTATTATGCAGTATATGCGGCCTTAGTGCCCAGAATTCGGCCGACTGCCGGTCCGCAATTCCTGTTTGCGCTGATGCGCCAACCTTTGCTGCCGCAGATGGTAGCGGGGATATAGATGATTTTGACCCTAACCAGATCAACCAGTCCGGATGTTTGGAAAAGGGAAGTGGAAGCTCCGATAACATTGAAAATAACACCTCCTGGTATGTATTCCGCGCCGGAACTGACGGGCAGATCGGTTTTGATATTGAAGCGCTGCCTGCCAGTGGGAATACCATAACGTCCGAATGGGATTTTGCACTTTATGGTCCCGATGTCAGTTGTGCGGAGATAAGCTCCGGTACTGCCCAACCCATCCGTTGTAATTATGAAACCAATAATACGCGATTCACCGGGGTTGGGGTAAATCCTGAAAACGGGCAGCGCGGGGAGCCGCCCCTGACACAAAACCAGAATACTTATGATGATTGGTTACAGGTAACTGCCGGGGAAGTTTACTACCTCCTTATCAATAATTTTAATACAAATTTTAACGGGGATCCTGAACCTTACTCCCTGACCTTCACGGGAAGTAGTGTGGATGCTGACCAGAATAATGCGTTAGACTGTACCTTGCGGGACGAATTCCTCGGGCAGGATATTACTGCATGTGAAGGCGATCCCGATATCGTTTTAACCGCTGCCAATTCACCGGCTGGTCCGAATATCACCAACATCACCTGGTCTTACGACGATAATGACGACGGCAACCCCATCGTAGTTGCCAGTGGTCCTTCCGAAACGGAATATACCGTTAGTAGCCCGGATTCCGGTCGATATTTTGCTGTAGTGGAGAATTCCGCTGGCCAAAGCTATACCGATGATATACTGATCCAATTTAATGGACCACCCGTTTTTGACAGGGTAGAAGTACTCAGTGAACTTTCCGATAATAATACGGTACAGGTTTTTGTGCAGGGTAACGGGCGATACGAATATTCCGTAAACGGCGGAGATTTCCAGGATTCCCCGATCTTCCAGGATGTGCCCCCGGGCCTGAACACCGTGCTTATTGACGATAAGGATGGTTGCGGCTCAGTAGGACCGGAGCAATTCTTAGTCGTGGGATACCCAAAGTATTTTACCCCGAACGGGGATGGAATCCATGACTTCTGGAACATACTGGGGATAGAGACCCTGGAGAACCCGGTGGTCTTTATCTTTGACCGCTACGGGAAACTGCTGAAGCAGCTAGACGATATCACCCTGGGCTGGGACGGTACCTTTAATGGAAGAAGGTTGCCTTCTACTGATTATTGGTTCCGCCTGGAATATACTGCAGATATCAACGGAACTCCCACACCACAAGTGCTACAATCTCATTTCAGCCTTAGGCGATAAAAAAAAGCCGGGATGGTTCCGGCTTTCTTCTTATTAAGATGTGGGATGCTTTTAGAAACTCAAGGTATATCCTAAGGATACATTGGTATTGACGGCCTGTATATTAGCGGGGGTAGTAAGGCCAATATCAAAAAATTGCTGGCTGCTGTCTCTTTCAGATCGGCTGAAAGCCAGGTCCAGGCGATTAGGGCCAAAAGTATATCCAAGCCCGGCAGAATAACCGCTGAGGTCCCCGATAGTGCTGCCATCTTCAAATGGGCTTTCCTCAAAACGATAACCGGCTCTTAAACTTAGCTGGTCAATCCTGTACTCTCCTCCTAAACGGTAGGTATTTACCGCTCCTAGACGATTTTGAATATCTTGATTCTGAGCGTTAAAGAATGGATCGGCAGTAGGTCTTAATTCCGCCTCGGACATGTCCTGGTAGCCATAATCGAAACTCAGAAGTCCGTCCTTACCGAAGACCATAGCGACACTACCGGTCAGCTTTGAGGGAGTTTTAATGGTGTATTGTTCAAATAGGTTGACAATATTGAAATCGATAAAACTGATATCCACATCGGCAAGGTCAGAATTGATCCGCTGAGAAGTGTCATCGGTCAGCCTGTACCAGGTTGGGGACTGGTAACTACCACCAACCCTGATTTGCTCGGTCAGTTTTGCGATCGCACCTAATGAGAATGAAAAACCGGAGCCTTCAGTATGCAGCAGGTTGTCAAAAGTGGTGAATTGTATTTCCGAATCGGCATCATAACCCCTCTCATCGAAAAAGGTGACCTTATCCATCAATACGGTATGGAAATTTAGTGAAGCACCCAGGTAGAGTTGCTCCTTGTATTGCGAAGCCATATTTACCGTGAATTTCCCATTATACCCGGAAGTACTCTGGTAGAATTCCTGGTTTACATTGCTGTAGGATGCATTGGATATATAACTGGTATTATTATCGTCATCCGGGTCTACAGGATCTATGATTCCCCCGTAATAACCCAGGAATGCTTGCTGCTCTGTAAACCCCAGGCTAGAACCAATATCGAGGTATGCATCTTCGATAAATTCACCGTCCCTAAGCAAAAGTTGTCCAAACGGAACTCCTTCTGCCGCCCCGAGGAAATAGTTGTCGATTCCCTGTGTACTGTTCCCGGCAGCGAAGACCTCGTTATCAAAATTCTGCACCAGGTCGTAATTGATGGCCAGGGCAAGTTTTTTCCAATCCGAGGAACCGGATCGGTTGTTAAAAACAAAAACACCGCCCACCTGGTTGATCTCCAGGTAATTTGATTCGTTAGAATTGATGCTGTTAAAATAGGAAGCCTGGTTGTCCCGGTTATAATTACTACCGGTAACACCAAAGGTGCTGAAGTTAAACACTGCAGATC
>JABDLH010000059.1 GCA_013003145.1 Flavobacteriaceae bacterium
GAACTACAGTGACTTTGGATCAACCATAAATTTTAAATTGGCATCCCGCTTTAAAGTGACAGAAAACTTTAATGTAAGGGGAGCCGTGAATACCGGGTTCAGGGCACCTTCCCTGCACCAGATCAACTTTAACTCCACTTCTACCATATTTGATAACCTGGGGAATCCGCAGGAAGTAGGAACCTTTGCAAATGACAGCCGTGCGGCTGATTTGCTGGGTATTCCTGAACTGAAGGAAGAAACCTCCAGGAGTGTAAGCATAGGACTGACCGGTAATATCCCGGATGCTAACTTATCGATCACGGTAGATGGGTATTTTGTACGGATCAATGACCGAGTGGTATACACGGGGCAATTCCAGGGACCGGGGACGGGAACAGAACTGGATAACCTGTTGCGGCAGGCCAATGCAACGGCAGCTTCCTTTTTTGCCAATGCGATCGATACAGAGTCTAAGGGACTAGATATAGTTTTAACTCACAATGCGACTTTATGGGATGGATGGCGACTGCGATCGGACCTGGCAGGAACATTTTCAAAAACCAAGAAAGTAGGGGATATCAATGCCTCGGACGTCTTGCGAAACGCAGGCTTGGTCGACACCTATTTTCCTGAAGACAGTCGTGTTTACCTTGAAGAAGCAGTTCCGCGGACCAAGATCAACCTGAGTAACAGCCTCAGCTCGGATGCTTTTGTTTTCTTCCTGAGAAACGTGTATTTCGGGGAAGTGACAGAGGCTACTACCATAGTGGAAAACCAACAGGTATTCGGCACTAAATTGGTTACCGATGTATCTGTTGGATACAAGGCCACGCCGATGCTGACCCTTACCATTGGAGCGAATAATGTATTTGATATCTACCCGGACCGGGCAGACCCGGATTTCGGGAACCGCAGCTCGGGTAGGTTCGACTGGTCCCGACGCGCACAGCAGTTCGGTATCGGGGGACGTTTCCTCTTTGCCAGGGTGAGCTATACGATTAAATAGGCCTAATCTCATTAGATTGAAAGAGGCTGCCCTTCCCGGGGCAGCCTTTTTTTATATGGCAAATCAGATATCCTCCGTATCTTGCCCCGGTGAATCGCCGTTGGCTTTTTAATACGCCTATGAATCTTCAACGCTGCAGGAATTTTATACTCTTTGCTCTTACGCTGCTTATTTCTAATATTACTACGGGCCAGGAACAGGATTGCACCCTGGGGATAGGTGGGAAGGATACATCCCTCATCGTACAGGTTTTTCAATTGAACCAGGAACAACAGTTAAAACTGGAAGAATGGTCAGGGGAATACCAGCTGATGCAGAAAGATCACCGGGACAGGGTTAAGAAATTGTTTGATACTCACCCACAGGAGACGCCTTCAGAATTATTGAAGATGTCAGAAAAATTTGCGCTTCTCAAGGAAGAGCTGGTAACGGCTTCCAAGGCAATAGATCAAAAACTACTGGGTATTTTTAACGAGCGGCAATATATGCGCTATATAGAGCTGTGCGAAGAAGTAGCGCGCAGACCGATGCAGCGGACTGATTAGTAGCTTATATCCGACTGTATTTCTTTTAGAGGCCGAAGCAAGTATGAATAGCTCTAAGTTTGTATTTTTGCTCAAAGCTGACAAACCACCATGTACAAATCGATAATCCGGCCCCTCTTCTTTCTTTTCGACCCGGAATCCATCCACCACTTTACTTTCAGATTGATCAAAGTGCTTTCCAAACTCGGATTTGGTTCCCTTTTCAGGACTATGTACGAGGTCAAAGATCCATTATTGCAAAGAGAGGTTTTTGGATTGCGATTCAAGAACCCGGTTGGTCTGGCCGCGGGATTTGATAAAGATGCCCTACTGTACCGTGAACTGGGGAATTTCGGCTTTGGTTTTGTCGAGATCGGGACCCTGACCCCTGAACCACAAGCCGGTAATCCTAAAAAAAGGCTGTTCCGCCTGAAAGCCGATCATGCCCTGATCAATCGTATGGGGTTCAATAATGGGGGTGTTAAAGATGCTGCTGCCCGTCTTAGGAAAGATCCGCGGATCATGGTCGGGGGGAATATCGGGAAGAATAAGGTGACCCCCAATGAGAAAGCCATGGATGATTATCTCTATTGTTTCAGGGAGCTATTCTCAAAGGTGGATTACTTTGCCGTTAATGTCAGTTCTCCGAATACCCCGGGATTACGTGAATTACAGGATAAGGCTCCCCTGACAGCCCTGTTAAAAGGTTTGCGTCAAGAGAATTCAAAGTTGGCCGTGGCTCAGCAAATAGATGAAAAACCCATACTCCTTAAGATAGCACCGGACCTGACAGATTCTCAATTACTGGATATTATAGATATTGTTGCTGAAACGGGGATACAAGGGGTAATCGCCACAAATACAACCCTGGACCGAAGCGAACTGAAATCAGGGGAGGAGCTGCGATCAGAAAAGGGCGGTCTTAGTGGAGAGCCTTTAGGGGAGAGGAGTACAGAAGTTATCCGCTTCCTGCATACCCGGAGTAAGGGAGCCTTCCCCATCATTGGTGTGGGAGGGATACATTCAGCAGAAGATGCACTGCAGAAACTCGAGGCCGGGGCATCGCTGGTACAACTATGGACGGGATTTGTATATGAAGGTCCGGCACTGGTGAGAAGGATCAATAAAGCAATCCTGCAGAATGAAAGGGCAAAAGCCTAAGCCATGAACTTCGAGATCCTTACTGCTTTTGTATTCGCTACTGCAGCCCTGGCCATCGCTCCGGGCCCGGATAATATTTATGTGCTGACCCAAAGCATCGCACACGGTCGGAAATTTGGCCTGGCCACCACGGCGGGTCTTATTTCCGGTTGTCTCGTACATACCACATTGCTGGCTTTTGGTGTTTCTCTCGTAATCCGGAAGAACGAGGATCTGTATTTTATTATTAAATTATTCGGAGCCCTTTACCTGTTCTACCTGGCCTGGATGGTGTTCAGGGCAGATGCTGATATCCGGCTCGATGCAGCTGCCGTTCCAAAAAAATCTTTGATGCAGCTGTTCAGGCAGGGTTTCATCATGAATGTACTCAACCCCAAAGTGACCATCTTTTTCCTGGCTTTTTTCCCGGGCTTCCTTTTCAGCAGATCAATAGACCTGGTATACCAGTTCTATATCCTTGGTTTCATATTTATGGCGGTTTCCTTCGTGATTTTCGGAGCACTGGCCATCTTGGCGGGTAGTATCTCGGGCTACCTGAGGTCTCATCGCGGTACGGGGATTATACTGAAATGGCTCCAGATACTGGTTTTTACCGGGATAGGGGTGTGGCTGTTAATTTCAGGGAATTAGTACTACTTTTGAGAAAGCAAAGAAAGCCATATGCCGGATAAGGTAAAGATCATAGAATGCCCGAGGGATGCCATGCAGGGGATAAAGACATTTATCCCTACCCCGGAGAAAATTTATTACCTGCAATCACTGCTCAATTGCGGATTCGACACCATAGATTTCGGTAGCTTTGTCTCCCCAAAGGCAATTCCGCAGATGGCGGATACGGCTGAAGTTCTGGCCGGGCTGGACCTGGGACGTACACAAAGCAAACTCCTGGCGATTGTCGCTAATGTGCGGGGCGCCGAAGACGCCAGTGTCCACCCGGAGATCGATTACCTGGGATACCCTTTCTCTATATCTGAGAATTTCCAGATGCGGAACACCCATAAGACCATTGCCCAATCCATAGAGGTGTTACAACAGATCCTCGAGATTGCCGACCAAAGTGGAAAGGAAGTCGTGACTTATATATCCATGGGTTTCGGGAACCCCTATGGCGATCCCTGGAACGTGGAAATCGTTGGGGAATGGACACAGAAACTTGCGGAAATGGGGGTAAAGATCCTATCCCTTTCCGATACCGTTGGCAGTGCAAGCCCGGCGGATATTGATTACCTTTTTTCGAACTTAATCCCGGAATACCCCGGAGTGGAGTTCGGAGCTCACCTCCATACTAACCCAATGAAGTGGCATGAGAAAATTGATGCAGCCTATAAAGCAGGGTGCCGGAGGTTTGATGGGGCCATTCAAGGTTTTGGAGGCTGCCCTATGGCCAAAGATGAACTTACCGGGAATATGCCGACAGAAAAGATGTTATCCTATTTCACTACGGCTAAAGCCGATACCGGTGTGAAGTGGATGGCCTTTGAAACGTCTCATAATAAGGCTACTGACCTCTTTTCAAAATACCACTAGTATTTTTATTTAAATTAATTCTAAATAAAGTTTGAAGGTTTTTCTTCCTGCTATATATTTGCAGCTCGAACATTATTTAAAATCAATCTAAATATAAATAGATGAAGAGAAATCTTTTTCCAGCCATACTTTTAGGTGGTATTCTACTGACCTCTTGCAGTAATGATGATGATAATAATCCAATTGATCAACAAGTTAATGCTCCTGCTACTTATTCCTTTGAAAGGGGGGGTGAGTCAACCGTTGATTTTAACGGGCAGACCACTCGTTTGCTGATGGGGGGAGCACTATCAGGTGCCCTGACAGATCCTACAGAAACTGCTGCGTCCTTAAAGGCGATGTATGCCCATGAAGCCGGGGTTGAAAATTTTGAAAATCCCGATCTGAATACTTCCAATAAGAATTTAAAGTCCAAAACTGCAGCTTCGGCTGATTTTTATGCTTCCAACACTGCAGACCAGTTTGATGTCCGTGCAGATTTTGATACCTGGATAGATGCTCAGGCCTCCGAGGTTTTTCCAAGGTGGAATGCTGCGGCGTCTCCCGGGACTGCAGGACAGATCGCTGATGGATCATCCACTCGCTACGTCTCCGGACAAGGGCTGGAGTATAACCAGGTATTTGTAAAAGGATTGATCGGTGCAGTTATGACAGACCAGGCACTGAACAATTATCTAAGCACCACTGTATTGGACGAGGCCGGAAATATTACTGATAATGATGCAGGGATCACCGCCGAAGGAAAGAATTATACCAATATGGAGCACAAATGGGATGAGGCTTACGGATATGTATTCGGACTGAATGCCGATCCTGCTAATCCTAATAATGATCTCGGGGCAGATAGTTTTCTGAATAAGTACCTGGGAAGAGTAGAGGGCGACAGCGATTTTGCCGGTATTTCTGCAGATATTTTCGAGGCCTTTAAATTAGGAAGAGCAGCAATAGTTGCTGGTAATTACGAAGTGCGTGACGTCCAGGCTGAAATCATCCGTGAAAAAATATCCGAAATCGTAGGAATACGATCCGTGTATTATTTAATCCAGGCAAAAGCTATCCTGGAGCAACCACAACCGGCTTACGGAACCGTTTTCCATGATCTTTCAGAGGCGTATGGCTTTATCTACAGCTTACAGTTTACACGTAAACCCGGGACTATGGAGCCGTATTTCAGCAGGACCGAAGTACAGGCCATGCTTGATGATCTTATGGATGACGGTGCCAATGGTTTGTGGAATGTACAGCCACAGACCTTACAGGATATGGCAGAGAACATAGCTGCACGTTTTGATTTTACCGTAACCGAAGCAGGTAGCTGAAATGATAGTTTTTGAGTTAGTTAGGTTTTTAAGTTGAAGATGGGAAAAGGAACACTTGATTTTCTAAATGGGTGTTCCCTTCCCTATCTTTGCAAATCGAAAAAAATATGATACGTAGACCGATGAAAAGAATTATACCGAGTTTAATCTTATTGGTGACCATCTGGGCATGCTCGTCTGATTCTGCAGGAGAACCACAGGTAGATCCGCAACCGGAACCGGTGAGTTTTGAGCGAAGCGAGATGCTGGAAAACTGGGCTGATAATATAATCCTGCCATCGTACCAGGATTTCAGCACCAGGCTCAATACCATGAATACTATTTATATCGATTTTAAATCTAACCCTTCCGAGGAGCAATTACAGAAATTACGCGATGCCTGGTTAGATGCTTATTTAGGATGGCAGGCTGTAGCCATGTTCGAGATCGGCCCGGCCGAAACCGTTGGTTACCGGCTGGCTATGAATACTTACCCTACAGACGCCAATACACTGGAGGAGTATCTCGCCTCTGGTTCCTATGACCTCAGTCTACCGGCTAATCGTGATGTTAAGGGATTCCCGGCACTGGATTACCTTATCAATGGCCTTGCTACATCGGATTCACAGATTGTTGCTCGATACCAGGGAGCTGACCAGCAAGCACACTTTGAATACATCGATGCGGTAATCCAAGACATGCTGTCGCTCACCACCCAAGTGATACAGGGATGGGAGGGAGGATTCCGCGATGCATTTGTCGCTAATGACGGTGCTTCAGCAACCGCATCTACAGACCGGATGGTTAATGATTTTATCTTTTATTACGAGAAACATCTGCGTGCAGGAAAAATGGGAATTCCCCTGGGCGTATTTACCGGTTCAAAGGCGCCACAGACCCTGGAGGCTTATTACAGGACAACGGTAGGTAAAGAACTCTTCCTTGCTGCCACGGTAGCCGTGCAGGATTTCTTTAACGGGAAACACTACGGGAAATCAGCTTTCGGAAAAAGCCTTGCTTCTTACCTGCAGGACTTAAATACGCTTAAGGATGGGGCGGCGCTTGACGAGATCATCAATGAGCAACTAGACCTGGCGATGGAACAGGTCAATGCCCTGGGCGATTTTCGTACAGAAATAGAAAATAACGACCCTCCCAGAGCCATGTTGCTGGCATATGATGAAGTACAGAGGGTAGTTCCCTTATTCAAGGTGGATATGGTTTCTGCCATGAGTATCAGTGTTGATTTTGTAGATGCTGACGGGGATTAACCGATGAAGGCAATCATCCGTACAAAACTGGAATCACCGCGTGAGGCTGCCCCACTGGCAGTCTTTCGCATTTTGTTCGGTTTCATGATGCTGTTTTCAATTATCCGGTTCTGGTATCACGGATGGATAGAATCCCTTTACCTGGAACCTGATTTTCATTTTTCGTATTACGGTTTTGAATGGGTAAAACCCCTTGGGCCTTATACATACCTGATCTTCCTGCTGTGTGCACTCTCTTCTGTAGGGATAGCCTTGGGCTATAAGTATCGTTGGTCCAGCATACTGTTTTTCCTGAGCTTTACCTACATAGAACTCGTGGATAAGACCACCTACCTGAATCATTATTATTTTATCAGCGTACTGTCCCTGCTAATGATCTTTCTGCCCTTGCAGGCTTACTATTCTGTCGATGCCTGGAAAAAACCAGGCAAGGCATTCCAGCTGCTTCCTTCATGGCCTGTCCTTTCATTACGTCTCCTGCTGGGAATCGTTTATTTTTACGCTGGCCTGGCAAAACTCAACTCGGATTGGATGCTGAAAGCCATGCCCTTGAAGATCTGGTTGCCATCTAAGTTTGATATTCCCATGATCGGCGGTCTCCTGGGCCAGGAATGGGTGCAATATGCTTTCTCCTGGACGGGTGCACTGTTTGACCTGGCAGTACCATTCCTGCTTTTATCTAAAAGAACTCGTGTACCGGCTTTTATTGTCTTGGTTATATTCCATGTGCTGACCCGGGTGCTCTTCCCTATCGGGATGTTTCCTTATATCATGATCGTATCCGCGCTCATCTTTTTTCCTGCTTCAGTACATCATAGATTTTTGGAGATCCTGTCCCGTCTGACAGGAATAATTAAGCAGCGTTTTGATAATGGTCGTAGATTGGTCTCTAATTATGGCTATGCTCATACATTTAAAATGACTTTCTTCGCACTTTTTTTTGGAGTGCAAATACTGTTCCCATGGCGATACCTGCTTTATCCCGGGGAGCTTTTCTGGACGGAGGAAGGTTATCGATTTTCTTGGAGGGTAATGTTGATGGAGAAATCGGGTTATGCGCAGTTCAAAGTGGTGGATGAAGACAGTGGGAAATGGGTTTACGTAGACAACTCAGAATTTCTTACTGCTTTCCAGGAAAAGCAAATGTCTTTTCAACCAGATTTTATCCTGGAATTCGCACATTTCCTGGAAGATCATTACCGTCAGCTGGGATGGGGAGACGTAGGTGTCTACGTAGACAGCAGGGTCGCACTCAACGGAAGACTGAGTCGGCCGTTTATCGATCCAAGGGCAGACCTCACCCAATACGAGGATACATTTAAACCGAAAACCTGGATATTACCTTTTCATGATACGATTAAAGGATTGTAGTTTTATATGCATACTTATGCTGAGTATGTTCGGATTTGCACAGGGCAGCCTGCAAGGTGTTATCACAGGGCCGGACGGGAAACCAGTCCCCGGAGCCGAGGTTTTTTTAAGAAATTCAGAAGTCTTATCCGAAGCAGATGAAAACGGGAATTATAGCTTTAGTTCCCTTGCAGAAGGTACTTATAGTATGGTAGTCTTCGCCTTTGAGTTTAAGGTTTCGGAAATTCAAGTTATGGTTGATGGACCAACGATACAAAACGTACAGCTTGAACGGCTGAGTGAAGCACTGTCAGAAGTCGTATTGATACAGGAACGGCAACGGGTCTTTGCTCTAAAAAGTTTGAAGAAGGTAGAAGGTACGGCCATCTACGCCGGGAAGAAAAGCGAAGTTGTGCTTATGGATCAATTGGTGGCTAACGTCGCAGCTAATAACCCGCGGCAGGTATACAGCCAGGTGGTAGGGCTCAATATATACGAAAATGGAGATGCCGGGCTGCAACTGAATATCGGGGGACGGGGATTGGATCCCAACCGGACTGCTAATTTCAATACCCGGCAGAATGGATATGACATCAGTGCCGATGCCCTTGGGTACCCGGAAAGTTATTATACGCCACCGGCCGAGGCCCTGAGTGAAATACAGGTGGTACGCGGCGCTGCCTCCCTGCAATATGGGCCGCAATTTGGTGGTTTAGTAAATTTTAAATTCAAACGTCCGGTAACCGACAAAGCAATTGAATGGACCAGCAGGCAGACCGTCGGATCGTATAACCTCTTTACCAGTTTCAATAGTTTAAGTGGTACGGTAGACGATTTCAGCTACTATACCTATTTCAATTACAAAGAAGGCGATGGTTTCCGCCCGAACTCTGAATTCAACAGTCGGAATTATTTCGGATCCTTCAATCTGAAACTCAGTGAGGACACTCAACTTACATTTGAAGCTACCGTCCTGGATTACCTGGCTAAGCAAGCCGGTGGACTTACGGATGCCCAGTTTGAAGAGGATCCTATCTTCAGTAACCGGGCACGTAACTGGTTCACCGTTGACTGGAAGCTTTTTTCCCTGCGACTGGACCACCGTTTAAACTCCCGCTCGGATATCAGTTTACAATTATTCACCCTGGAGGCCAATCGCTCTGCCCTTGGTTTCCGTACCAACCGCGTATCCCAGCCCGATGACCCATCGGAACCTCGTGAACTCCTGGTCGATGATTTCCGGAATTGGGGAGCAGACTTTCGCTACCTGACCAGGTATACTCTGGCGGGAAAGAATTCTGTACTCTTATTGGGTACAAAGTACTACCAGACCGACAATCGCCAGGAACAGGGACCCGGTAGTGCGGCTTCCAACCCGGACTTCAATTTTTATACACAGGATTTTCCCAATTACGAGCGGCAATCTTCATTTGAGCTCCCGAATACCAACCTGGCGATATTCGGCGAGAATATCATCGATCTGAGCCCCAGCTTTTCAATCACTCCTGGTTTTCGTTGGGAATACATAAAGACTGAAAGTGAAGGAGCATACAGGAATATCGTACTGGACCTGGCCGGTAATCCTCTTTTGAATGAAGAAGTCACGGATAACCGGACCTTTGAACGTAACTTCTTGCTCTTAGGGCTTGGTGCGGCATTAAAACTTGGTAAAAGCAGTGAACTTTATGCAAATATCTCCCAGAATTACCGTTCGGTGACCTTTAGTGATATCAGGGTAGTGAATCCCTCATACCAGGTAGCTGAAGATATCCGGGATGAGGATGGATTTACGGCTGATATAGGATTCCGGGGGAATTATAAACGAATTCTTTCCTTTGATCTCAGTGCCTTCAGCCTGCTCTATGATAACCGCCTGGGAGAGATCTTAAAAAATGAGACCCGTACCAATGCAAATGGCGATGTGGTTGAGACCGGCAGGGTGGTTCGCTTCCGGGGAAATATTGGAACGGCTTTTATGTATGGACTGGAAAGCTTCCTGGACTGGAATTTAAAAAGAACATTTGTGCCCAATGCTGAGCGATTACGGGCCAACGTTTACCTGAACCTCGCCTTGACAGACTCGGAATACCTTGAATCTGAAGAAACCGGGGTAGAGGGGAACAGGGTAGAATTTATTCCGAAGATCAACATGAAGTCCGGCTTACAATTCGGGTATGGTAACTTTCTTGGGAGTTTACAATACTCCTATTTGTCTGAACAATTTACCGATGCGACCAATGCGCCCAGGGATGTCAATGACAACCAGCGGGGGATAGAAGGTGCTATCCCGGCCTACGATATCATGGACCTCTCTTTGTCATACAGCTACCGTAAATGGAAATTGGAAGCAGGGGTCAATAATTTGATGGACAACACTTATTTTACCCGTAGGGCTACCGGCTATCCCGGACCGGGAATTATCCCTGCAGAGCCGCGAACATTTTACACAGGAATTCAATTCAAACTTTAATAAACATAATTACACCAAAGTAATTATTTCCTGGGCCAAATACGTGCGTTCCACTTATAGTGCCCAATTGGCAGAATAACGGGTATTTTAAAATTATATGAAGGAGCACCTCCCGCGGAACGCAGGAGGTGTTCTTTTATTTAGATGGGTTTATTACGCCTGTGCACGGGGTGCCCAATGATTACATAACATACCGGGGGCGGCCTTCTGTGGATTGGCGCAATCCGGGTTGAGGTAACGCGAGCAGGTCGCACAATTCGGGTCGTCTTTTAAGGCTGCCATCATTTCAAAACTATCACAGGTGTAGGCCGTGCCTACATTGGTTTTATGGTGCATGCAGAAACCTTCACTGTATTTCTCGCAATTCTGGCAACTATTTCCTAATCTGATACTCATAACGCGAAATTTATTAAGGTGTCTCTTAAATTTACGAGCTTTTTATATAGAATGCAAGCCATATTTGGGGCCTGGACACTTAATGTTTGGCCAGTTTTACATTTATTTTAACCCTATCCGGTTTATACTAGCAAGCAGCATTTCAATTAACTATATGCAGGTTGCATATAATGTGGTATATTTGCACGCAATTAATCCTTAATTGCCATGGAAGCCCACCTGCACAAAATTTTAGGAGAAGGTCTCACTTACGACGACGTACTCCTGGTCCCCGCATTCTCAGACGTACTCCCAAGAGAAGTGAGTATACAATCCAGGTTCACCCGGAACATCAGTTTAAACGTGCCTATCGTTTCCGCAGCTATGGATACGGTTACCGAATCCAAGATGGCTATTGCTATGGCGAGGGAAGGTGGTATCGGAGTTCTTCACAAGAACATGACCATAGAGCAACAGGCGCTCAAGGTACGGAAGGTGAAGCGTGCAGAAAGCGGCATGATCATGGACCCGGTGACCTTACCGGAAAACGCAGTGGTCAAGGACGCTAAGGATAGCATGAAAGAACACCGGATCGGGGGTATCCCGATCGTGGATGAGAAGAATACCCTGGTAGGCATCGTGACCAACAGGGATCTTCGTTTTGAAAAAAATGATTCCCGACCTATTGCCGAGGTGATGACATACAAGAAGCTGGTAACAGTAAGTGAAGGTACTTCACTGGAAGAAGCCGAAGTCATACTTCAGGAAAATAAGATCGAAAAACTGCCGGTCACCGATAAGAACAACAAGCTAGTGGGCCTGATCACATTTCGTGACATCACCAAACTCACCCAAAAACCAATCGCCAACAAAGACCAGTATGGTCGTTTACGCGTCGCTGCGGCTATCGGGGTTACCGGTGATGCCGTTAAGCGGGCAGAAGCTCTTGTAAAAGCCGGAGTTGATGCCATAGTGATCGATACCGCCCACGGGCATACCAAGGGAGTGGTACATGTATTGAAAGAAGTAAAGAAACATTTCCCGGACCTGGATGTGGTAGTTGGGAACATTGCTACCGGTGATGCCGCAAGATACCTGGTGGAAGCCGGGGCTGATGCTGTTAAGGTAGGAATAGGGCCCGGATCTATCTGCACCACACGCGTGGTTGCCGGAGTTGGATTTCCGCAATTTTCCGCGGTATTGGAGGTCGCTGCGGCTATAGCAGACACTGATGTACCGGTAATTGCAGACGGAGGTATCCGGTATACCGGGGACATTCCTAAAGCCATTGCTGCCGGAGCAGATTGCGTGATGCTTGGATCGCTGTTGGCGGGTACCAAGGAATCACCCGGGGAAACCATTATATACGAGGGAAGGAAATTTAAATCTTACCGTGGTATGGGGTCTGTAGAGGCTATGAAAGAAGGAAGTAAGGATCGCTATTTCCAGGATGTAGAGGATGATATCAAGAAACTGGTACCTGAAGGTATTGTAGGTAGGGTAGCTTATAAAGGAGACCTGTACGAAAGTATTCACCAATTTGTCGGAGGCTTGCGAGCCGGGATGGGCTACTGTGGGGCTAAGGATATCGAGGACCTTAAAAAGAAAGGTCGTTTTGTAAAAATAACTGCAAGTGGTATCAATGAGAGTCACCCGCATGACGTGACCATCACCAATGAATCACCAAACTACAGCAGATAATAAAAAAACGGCCTTTTCAAAAGGCCGTTTCTCATTTATTTGGTCTGACCGTTATAGGTCTCCCAGTCTTTTTCTTTAAAAATATCACTGCCAAAATATTTGGCGATCTTCAGGAAGGGTTCTGCCTTCTGGTATCCCGGAACAGGGGATAACATATTCATTTGCTCATCCAGGAATACTACGGTAGGGTAGCTCATCCTTCCCTGCAGCAATGCAGCGGCTAATTCGTGATAGCCACGGCGACCCTGTGGAATGAACTTATAAGTCTTACCCTTGAATTCGATGGGATCCTTGCCTTCCGCGTCCAGTTTTACCATGTAGAAGTTCTGGGCCATATAAGCAGATACCTCGGGGTTCTGGAAGGTGTCTTTGTCCATTTTCTTACACCATCCACACCAGTCGGTATATACATCTACGAATATCTTTTTTGGGTTCTTGTCGGTCTGTGAGCGTTTGACGGCTTCGTCCCAGCTGATCCACGCCACGTCCTGGGCCTGCAAGCCGGTAGACATCAGCGCCATGAACATCAGCATTAAACCCGTTATCGTTTTTTTCATGTTATATATTTTAGTCCTTTAGTTCAATAACTATACCAAAAATAACGAAAAAAGAGCTGCTTTATTTCAGTCGGGCTGCCGGATTATCGCGAGTTATTTTAGCTCGACTTTTTCCTTTTTTTGAAGAAAAAGATCTTTGACATCCCGTTGGTTACGGGTAAGGTCCTCGAAAGTTTCACGTTCTCGGATCAGTATAGCCCGGCCCTGGTACCAGAGAACTTCCGGTGGCCTGAAACGCGAGTTGTAATTGCTGGCCATGGTGAAGCAATAGGCGCCGGCATTTTTAAAACACAGTATATCTCCTTCACTGATCTCGTTAATACGCTTATTATTCGCAAAGGTATCCGTTTCACAGATGTAACCCACTACGGAATAGAATCGCTCTTTTCCCTCGGGATTGGAAATATTGATGATCTCATGGGTGGCTCCATACAGCATAGGCCGGATGAGGTGGTTAAAACCGGAGTCCACACTGGCAAATACCGTAGAGGTGGTCTGTTTCACCACGTTCACTTTAGCAAGGAAGTGTCCTGCCTCGGAGACTAGGAATTTGCCGGGTTCAAAAGCGAGGGTCAGGTCCCGCCCGTATTCCTTACAGAAATCGTTAAACCGCTTCCCGAGTTTTTCTCCCAGCTCTTCTATATTGGTTTGTATATCGCCTGCTTTATACGGCACTTTAAAACCACTGCCAAAATCAATGAATTCAAGGTCGGGGAAATGTTTGGCCGTATCAAAGAGGATCTCCGAAGCATACAGGAAAACTTCTATATCCAGGATATCACTGCCGGTATGCATATGGATCCCGTTAATATTCATTTTTGTCAGCTCCACTATCCTTAACAGGTGCGGGATCTGGTGGATACTTATTCCGAACTTGGAATCGATATGTCCGACAGAGATCTTGGTATTTCCCCCCGCCATCACATGGGGGTTGATCCTGATGCATACCGGAACTTTAGGATGCTTGCTTCCAAACTGTTCAAGTATGGAAAGGTTGTCAATATTGATCTGCACTCCCAGTGCAGAGGCTTCTTCAATTTCCTCGAGCGATACCCCGTTCGGAGTAAATATGATATCTTCAGGGGCAAAGCCGGCCATAAGCCCAAGTCGCACTTCCTGCAGTGATACCGTGTCCAGGCCACTGCCCATACTGTGCATCAGCCGAAGGATCGAAATGTTAGACAGTGCCTTAACCGCGTAATTCAGTCGCAACTGTGGCACACTACTGAACGCCTTGGTAAGACGATTAAACTGGCTACTGATCTTATCCGCATCGTATACATAAACCGGGTCTCCGAAATCCCTGGCTACTTG
>JABDLH010000158.1 GCA_013003145.1 Flavobacteriaceae bacterium
GAACTGGCTAAAAAGTAAACGGGAGGAGTTTGATAATTTGCCAGGTGATCAATAAATCTATCCTAGGTAAATACATGATTACCTGAATCTACTAGGCGACGTCAAATACGAAAAGGATTAAAATATAGCCCGATATGCTCACAGAAATTCACCCTAAATTACCCATGCGGGATAAAAGTATTACCCGGGACTATTTTATAAAGCAATTAGGATTTAAACCGATCGGGGAGAAGGACTATGACGGTTACCTGATGTTGGAGAGGGAGCAGATAGAGATCCATTTCTTCGAATTTAAGGATCTGAATCCCAAGGAAAATTACGGGATGGTCTTTATCAGGACTGATTCTATTGATACGCTGTACCAGTCCTTCTTAGATAAGAAGGTCGCAATCCATCCCAACGGGAAATTGGAAACCAAGCCCTGGGGTCAAAAAGAATTTTCAATTCTGGATCCGGATAACAACTTATTGACTTTCGGAGAAAGTACTTAGATTACGGCAACACACATGGAGGACGGCCGAAATGCATAACTGTATTACTTTATGAAATATTTACTGGACCAGGAGGAAACCGATCGACTGCAGTTCAGGCTGATGCAGCCGTCCGACTTTGAGTTGTGGCTCCCCTTCTATGAAGATCCGAAGAGTACAATGCACTGGAAAGCCGATTACACATCCCCGGTGGCTGAGTGCGAGAAATGGTATGCAAAACAATTTAAGCGCTATGAAAACGATAAAGGCGGCATGAATGCCCTGCTTGATAAACGTAGCGGGGAATTCATCGGCCATTGCGGGTTGCTCCTACAGGAGGTTGATGGAACAGGAGAATTAGAAATAGGTTACGCCATTTTACCGAAGCATTGGGGGAAAGGATACGCTACAGAAGCAGCGATCAAATGCAAAGATCACGCCTTCCAGAATCGATTTTCAGACTCCCTTATATCCATTATCAGCCTCAGCAATACCCCCTCTGAGAAAGTCGCCCTGAAGAACGGTATGACCATAGACAGCAGTACAGTATACCATGACAATAAGGTCAATATCTTCAGGATAAACAGGGAGGACTGGATGGTGAAATAACCGTACAGGAGTCACAAGATATACCAGAATAAAATGAACTTAAACCAGCTTAGCATTCCATCCCTCGATTTGACCAGATCCATCCCCTTTTATGAAAAACTGGGTCTTGAGCTGATTGTGAAATCACTACCTCACTACGCACGCTTTAAATGTCCTGATGGGGATTCAACTTTTTCAATCCACCAGGCTGAGAAACTACCGGAAGGCGAAGGCGTATATATTTATTTTGAATGCAAGGACCCGGATGATAAGGTGGCGGAGTTAAAGTCGGACGGGATTGAATTTGACCAGGATCCCACAGACCAACGCTGGTTATGGAGAGAGGCACGCTTGAAAGATTTGGACGGGAATCAGTTGATCTTGTAAATGGCGGAGAAAACAGGCTAAATCCACCCTGGAGAATTGATAAAGCCTGATCTTCATAATACGAAAATGTTGTTCTAGCATGGCATAGCATAAAGACTTAATACTGAACAAAATAGAACACTGATTAACTTCCAAAACCCTCTTGCCAGTTGCTTTCATAAGACATTCCGTTTAGCTGTGGCACTGATAAAATAATCCCGGGTCCTTAAAATAATTCCAAGCAATAAACGATTCTTATGTAACAAAAAGACCACTTATGCCCAGGATAATCCTATTTCTTGTTCTTACCATAATATTCAGTTGCAAACCCCTGTCAACGACCCCCGGAGCCCAGGGCACTTATGTGCGCTATTTTCCTAACGGTGAGAAAAGCGGCGAACTTCTGCTTTACAAAGATTCCGATTCCACCGCCCTGGTTTATATGAGCCTGCAGCGGGGAGCACCCAGTTATAATTCCGGTGGCCTCTATGAAAGGATTGTATGGGATGCCGATGGAGGAAAGCTGGATTTGCAGGAAGACAACATGAACTGCCAACTGCAATTCCGACTTATAGGGAATTCAATAGAAGTAAGCGCAGCGAATCACCAATGTGGCTTTGGCTACGGAGTAAGGGCCGATGGTAAATTTGTCCGCGTAAGCTCCGAAAGACCGGAATATTTTGAGAATAGGGAAGGCAGCCGGGTCTATTTCTCCGACTACAGTTCTTCTAAACCCTAAATTGTAATACCTTGTAACACAGAAGAATTATTATCTATGAAATTCTACCTGGTTATTGTTGTTACTATGCTTTCAGTCCTGCTGGCCTCAGCCCAGGAATCCCGTTTTGTTCAGACAGCAGATGGTATATTACACTACCAGTTGATCGGGGAGGGAAAAACTGTACTTATCATTAACGGCGGGCCGGGTTTCAGCAGTGAGGGGTTTCTGAACATTGCTAAAGAAATAGCCTCTATGGGCTATAGAACAATCCTTTTTGACCAAAGGGGGACCGGTAAATCCACATTAGAACATGTGAATGCTAGCAATATAACCATGGCTCTCATGGCCAGGGATATGGAATTAATTCGGAAGGAGCTCGGGCTTAAGGACTGGGTGTTATTCGGGCATTCCTTCGGCGGCATGCTGGCGAATTATTACACTGCTTTACATCCCAATAGTGTATCCGCCATCATCCATTCCTCCTCCGGGGGCTTAGACCTGCAGCTCCTGGAGAACGCCCGGGATAATCTTTATTCCCGCTTATCCCAACAGGAGATAGATTCCTTGACCTACTGGAGAAGGAAAGTCGACCAGGAGAATTCCCCCTACAACCGAGAGAATTATACCCGTTTCCTGGCTTCCGCTTATGTATATGATAAAAAATATATCCCTGTGGTCAGCGAAAGGTTAATGCAGGGAGATATGAGCATTAATCGTATGGTCTGGCAGGATATGGTTCGGATGGAATTTGACTGTAAAGAAGCCTTACGCACTTTTAACAAGCCCGTTCTTATCATACAGGGAAAACAAGACATTATTCCCGAAGCCCTTGCATTGACAGCATCTTCTGTATTCCGAAATTCGACCGTAAATATTCTTAATGAATGCGGACATTATGGCTGGTTAGATCAGGAAGAGGCCTACCTGGGGGCCATAAAATCTTTTTTAGAACGCGTTAAAAAGTATCCTGGTTGATCCAATGGCAATGCCTCGCCAGATAGCACTTCCGGATATGTATCCTGTCACTGGTCATTAAATCAGGATAAAGAACACGGTTTAGGCAGAATTCCTTTCTGAAAAATATTTATTCATACATTTAGAAGTCAATAAACACATCCAACATCATTATAGCGGCACCTTACCTATACCCGATTCAAAAGTGTACTCCACAACCATTTATAAGACCCAAGTAAGGAGTTGAACCCATTTTGTGCTAAAAGCGTCTTATATGAAAACCATCATTAATTTTTGCCCTACTGGGATGATCCCGACCAAGTCGGTCAACAAAAATATCCCGGTATCCCCTGCAGAGATCATTGAACAGACCCATGAAGCATACGAATTGGGGATTACCATTGCCCACTTACATGCAAGGCTGGAAGATGAACAGCCCACCTATAAAAAATCGGTCTATGCCAAAATTGTGGAAGGTGTTAGGAAGCACTGTCCGGAGCTGATCGTATGCTGCAGTACCTCCGGGAGGAATTTTCCCTTGTTGGAACACCGTTCCGAAGTGATAGAACTTAGGCCGGATATGTGTTCCCTGACCCTTTCTTCCTTAAATTTCGTAAAAACTGCTTCCGTGAATGCCCCCGAGGTGATCATGGGATTACTCGATAAAATGCTGGCCTACGGGGTGAACCCGGAATTTGAATGTTTTGACCTGGGGATGATCAATTACGGCAAGTACTTATTAAAAAAGAAACAGATAGACAGCCCGGCCTACTGGAACCTTATTTTCGGAAATATTGCGGGCTTTCAACCCAGTTTTAGTCAGATAGGCACGGCCATAACCGAAGTGCCCAGTGGTCATTATATCGCCTTAGGCGGAATCGGTCAATACCAGCTGCAGGTAAATTCAATGGCTATCGCATCGGGCTTAGGTGTCCGCGTGGGGCTCGAAGACAACAATTGGTACGACGATAAAAAGACGGTTAAGGCGACCAACATAAGTCTTCTGAGACGTGTACACCAATTAATGGAGATCAATCAAAAACAGTTAATGCCCAGTCGTGAACTGGGGCTTTACAACAAAAAAAATGAAAGGAAGTAAATCATTGCAGGTCCTCGGATGTGTTCCTTCCTTGCTCAATATATTATTCGAGTTGAGCGAAGAGTCCCGTGGTATTTCTTCGTTCCGGGTGCTTAAAAACATCCCGGTTGAAGGTATGAAACATTATATCCCTGCTTCTCGTTATAAGGCAGAGTTTGTAGAACCCGCTAATGTAGCCTCGCAGAACATGAACACGGAAGAACTCTATGCCTTCTCTGTTGTAGGTCCTGCGTCTAAGGAAAAAGTATACCTCTCCTTTAAGGAGCTAATCGGGATGGGACATCAACAATTTATCAACCTGCTGCACCCTACGAGCTATGTATCCAAATCAGCCAGCTTGCATTACGGTCTGCAGCTGGAACCTTTAAGTACCATTTCGGCCTGCACCTCCATCGGGTTCGGAGTCAATATCAAGAGAAACTGCAATATCGGCCATCATTGCCAGATTGAAGATTTTGTTACCATCAACCCGGGGGTTACACTTAGCGGCTTTGTGAACGTAGGGACCAAAACCATGATCGGTTCAGGAACATCAGTCAAAGACGGGATCACCATCGGTAAGAATTGCATCATTGGAATTGGCAGTGTGGTTGTTAAAGATATCCCGGATAATTCGGTGGCCTTTGGCAACCCATGTATCGTTCATAGGATGAATACGGAAAAAGCGAACTCGGAAAAATAGGATCCTTGGAAACCTTGGTCTAACAATGCATTCTCGTCCATCAAAAGCAGCTATATTTGGATAAACAGGATGTCATCAGGCACGATAGCATCAGTGAGAATTTAAAATGATGATTATGGATAAGACGGCCCATTATATAGACGGATTTGTCCTGCCCATTCCCAGGGAACACCTGGAGCAATACCGGGCCGTGGCTGAAAAAGTTGCAACGATCTGGAAAGAACACGGCGCTTTGGCCTACTTTGAGTATGTGGGGGAAGACCTGGATATTGAAGGACTGCCAACCTTCCCCGAGCTGTTACAGGCAAAAGCAGATGAAGCTGTAATATTCGGATGGACCGTATTCCAATCCCGTGCAGATCGCGACAAGATCAATAAACTCGTCGTAGAAGACCCCAGGATGACAGAGCTGGTAGCCCCACTTACACAGGGTGAAAGAAAGATCTTTGATGCCGGCAGGATGGTATTCGGGGGATTCCAACCCCTGGTATATTCACCGCAACATTAGTTAAGTCTTCCTTGGGAGAGTTAAGGTAGAGCAGCTTACCCTTGTCCTTATCTGCGGAAAAGCGGTATCTTAATCATAATGCATTACCAATGGAGGAGACTTTAAAAATAAATACACATGGTATTAATGATCAGATTATTCGGAATTGCCATGCTCCTTGCCGGTTTATCACTTCTTATCCTTCCGGATTTTCTTATGGACTGGATATCTCGCCATAAGCAGAACACATGGCTATATAGTATGGCGATAGTGGTTCGCGTAGTCTTCGGCATATTATTTTTGATCGTGGCGAAACAATCCAGGTCCCCGCTCATTTTTCAAATGTTTGGGTTCATTTTCATCCTGGGCGCCATCTTCCTGCTTTTTACAGGCCAGGATAATTTTCAACATTTTATTTCTTCAATGATCCCTGAGCTTCAACCCTATGCCCGGGTCAGCGGTTTACTCGCCCTGATCTTTGGAGGATTCCTGCTCTATGCACTTCCGGGCAACAAAGCATTTAAAAAGTTTTAGATTTGCACTTGGGAAATACGGTGAGCGCTATACCATAGCGCTTACTGCCATGGTAAAGAAACAGCATAGTACACCTATGAATGATCAGAATTTAGTACGCATCAATAAATATTTCAGTGAAGTTGGTTATTGTTCCCGCAGGGAGGCGGATAAGCTGATCGCAAAGGGGCAGGTGACCATCAATGGGGAACTCGCAGAAATGGGGAGTAAAGTAGCCCCCGGGGACGAGGTCCGCTTAAATGGGAAACTTATTACCGGTAAAGAGACCAAACAGGTCTACCTCGCTTTTAATAAACCCCGTGGCATTGTGTGTACCACGGATACCCGCCGAGAGAAAAATAATATCATCGATTACATCAATTACCCCGAACGTATTTTCCCTATCGGGAGGCTGGATAAAGACAGCCAGGGATTAATCCTCTTAACCAGTGACGGGGATATCGTGAATAAGATTCTCCGGGCCAGGAATAACCATGAAAAGGAGTACCTGGTCACAGTAAAGCACCCTATCACCAAATCCTTTATTCATAAAATGGGAAACGGGGTACCGATCCTGGGAACCGTTACCAAGAAATGCGTAGTGGAACAACTGGACCGATTCCGATTCAGGATCATCCTGACCCAGGGGCTGAACCGGCAGATCCGCAGAATGTGCGAACACCTGGGGAATAAGGTAGTTGAACTGGAGCGTTACCGTATCATGAATATCAACCTGGATGTGCCCATGGGAAAATGGCGGCATTTAAGCAAGGGGGAACTCAGGGAGATTCAGGGACTTCTGGCCGATTCCTCCAAAACCTACGATGATTCTCAATAGTATACTTGCTTACTAAACTGAATTTAATAGCGACCCATGTCCTGCAATCCCCACCAAATTCTGTAAATTCACTTCGTATTAATGAATTCTCATCCGCAGCTACGGCTGCCTCTTTGGAATTGGTGAAGCTGATCACACCGGCTCCTTAGCTTTTTGAATAATAGGTAACGCTATGAAGCACACGTCTACAATTTTAATACTCGCTCTCCTCTTGCTGTCCTGTAACGAGGAAGTAAAGGTGACCTCCAATGACCCGGTCAATTGGGAAAAGCGGACTGCACACTCCATACCCGGCGATTCCTTGAAAAGCGGTTCCAGTTATCTTTCCGTCTATTCGCAGATCTACAGCCAGACCGAACACCGTACCCATGATCTTACCGCAACGGTGAGCATGAGGAACATTAACAAATCAGATACCATATATGTGGATAAGACCGAGTACTTTGATACCCATGGCAACCTCATCCGCACCTATTTTGACAAAACCATTTTTATTCTACCCCTGGAAACAGTAGAAATTGTCATAGAAGAAAG
>JABDLH010000167.1 GCA_013003145.1 Flavobacteriaceae bacterium
CTGCCCTATACATGGCCCGCATGCATTTGTGAATATGGTGGCCCCAAGATCTTCAAAGGTCTGTAACAATCCATCACGCTGAGCGGTAAAACGGATCTGCTCTGAACCGGGGTTGATCCCGAAATCAGATTTCGGTTTTATTTTTTTGTCGACAGCCTGCTTAGCAATAGAAGCAGCCCTGGTAAGGTCTTCGTAAGATGAGTTGGTACAAGAACCTATCAAGCCCCAGTCTACATCAATCGGCCAACCGTTTTCTTTTGCCTTAGGTCCCAATTCTCCAACAGGTGTAGCTAAATCCGGGGTAAATGGTCCGTTCAGGTGTGGCCTTAATTCACTTAAGTTGATCTCGATGACCTGGTCAAAATATTTTTCCGGCTCAGCATAGGCCTCTGCATCTGCAGTAAGGTATTCCCTTACATCGTTTGCCGCGTCCGCAACATCACTACGGTCAGTAGCACGAAGGTAACGCTCCATAGAGTCGTCATAACCAAAAGTAGAGGTAGTTGCCCCTATCTCTGCACCCATGTTACAGATAGTACCTTTACCGGTACATGAAAGGTTCTTAGCGCCCTCTCCAAAATATTCTACGATACAACCGGTTCCTCCTTTTACAGTCAGGATTCCGGCAACCTTAAGAATAACATCTTTAGCCGAGGTCCATCCGGAAATCTTCCCGGTGAGTTTTACCCCGATAAGTTTAGGAAACTTAAGTTCCCATGGCATTCCGGCCATTACATCCACGGCATCAGCTCCTCCTACCCCGATAGCGACCATTCCCAGTCCCCCGGCGTTTACAGTATGAGAATCTGTTCCGATCATCATTCCACCCGGGAAAGCGTAATTTTCTAAAACAACCTGGTGAATAATTCCAGCTCCGGGTTTCCAGAATCCCAATCCATATTTATTAGATACAGATTCCAGGAAATCAAAAACCTCTTTACTGCTGGTATTAGCACGACTCAGATCCTGCGCGGCTCCGCTCTTAGCCTGGATAAGGTGATCGCAATGGGTTGTTGTTGGAACGGCGACCTTGGCTTTACCGGCCTGCATAAATTGTAACAGCGCCATTTGGGCGGTGGCATCTTGTAAAGCGATACGGTCCGGGGCAAAATCCACGTAGTCTTTCCCTCTTCGGAATTGCTTTGTTGGATTCCCATCCCATAAGTGGGAATATAAAATTTTCTCGGACAAGGTAAGTGGCCTTCCAACAATCTCGCGTGCTTTATCAACACGTTCAGCGATGGTGGAGTACACTCCTTTAATCATATCAATATCAAATGCCATTCTGTTTAATTATTTAGTGTTAACCAATCCGTCAAAGATAAGAAAATTCGCAGGGCTTCAGAAAATTTTTGAATCCTCCGGCCCGTCGAATTTCCGGCCTCACAATATAAGGCCATCATTTTATAAAATTTAAGAAATTTTCATCGAAAAACAATGAAATGAGCAATTGGATAAGCATAGCCCATCGAAATTTATTTTCCTGGCCCGCTTTTTACACTTGGAAAGGGAGAACTGATCGATTTCAGAGTAGTTTCCCGATAATATCCTCTTCGGATATCCCTTCTGCTTCTGCTTTGTAGTTCTTGAGTACACGGTGCCTGAGGATACCCATGGAAACGGCCTTGATATCTTCGATGTCAGGGGAGAATTTCCCCCTGATAGCGGCATGTGCTTTAGCACCTAATACCAGGTTCTGGGATGCCCTTGGTCCTGCCCCCCAGTCCACGTACTGGTTGACAAATTCGGAGGTTGTTTCCAAGCCCGGCCTGGTAGAATTCACCAATTTAACGGCGTATGATACCACGTTCTCCGGTACCGGGACTCTTCGCACCAGCTGTTGAACGGCAATCAGTGATTCAGCGTCAAATAACGGCCTGATCTCCGGCTTAGCATCACCGGTAGTCCGCTGCACAACAGCGATCTCTTCCTGCACACTAGGATACTTTAATTCTATTGCGAACATAAAGCGATCTAACTGGGCTTCCGGGAGCGGGTAAGTTCCTTCTTGTTCTATGGGGTTCTGTGTTGCCAGGACAAAATAGGGCAATGGCAGTTGGTGTCGAACGCCGGTGATGGTCACTGCTCTTTCCTGCATAGCTTCAAGCAGGGCAGCCTGGGTTTTTGGCGGAGTCCTGTTGATCTCATCAGCCAGTACAATATTGGCAAATACCGGGCCTTCTATAAACTTGAAAGCTCTTTCCTTATCCAGCACCTCGCTCCCCAGGATATCACTGGGCATAAGGTCCGGGGTAAATTGTATACGTTTAAAATCCAGTCCAAGAGCACTCGCAACAGTGTGCACCATCAGTGTTTTAGCCAGGCCGGGCACCCCGATCAGCAGCGAATGTCCCCCGGTATAGATAGACAATAAGATCTGCTCTATCACATCTTCCTGCCCTATAATCACCTTAGCGATCTCATCGCGCAGTGCTTTATGTTTTTCTACAAGTTTCTGGATACTTTCAACGTCAGACATGCCTTAATCTTTTACCCAATTGTTCTGGAATTCACAATCGCGGTTCTCGGCATTCACACTGATGTACGTATCCTCGATGTGGGTATCCATCCATTTACGGATAGCTTTAAACTGCTTTTCACGCAGGGCTAATTCCTGGATCTTCAGGTAATCCTTGGCAAAATCTGCCTCGTGCTCGTCATAGCGATTGGTCACTTGCAGGATCTTATATTTTGGAGGACCTCCCCTGGGATCTGTTTCCAGGATAGGATTAGAAATTTCGTTATCCTTTAAATCCCTTACCTGGTTGTAGAGGGTAGGGTCCATTTTGGTCAGTTCAAAACGCGAGTCAAAATTGGTAGGATTTCTCAACAGCCCACCATCAAACTTGGTTTCTTTTTCATCCGAAAAATTGAGTGCCGCTTCGGCAAAGGTGTATTTGCCTTCCATGATATGTTGACGGATGGTATCCAGTTCCTTTTTAGCCGCTTCAATGGACTCCTGTGGAATCTCTGGCTGAACCAATATATGCCTCAGATCCAGTTCCTGACCCCGAATCTTCTCAATATAAATGATGTGAAATCCAAATACGGTTTCAAATGGATCAGAGATCTCTCCTTCCTGTAAGCTGAAGGCGACGTCCTTAAATTCTTTCACAAAAGGAGTCTGCCGGGTCATACTATAAAATCCGCCTTTGGATTTAGATCCGGGATCCTGGGAGTAAAGGATCGCCTTAACACTGAAACTTGCATCGTTATCTTCCACGTCGGCCTTGATCTCGTTCAGCTTATCGATAACCTTCTGTTTTTCTTCCTCAGGGATCTCCGGCTCCTTAACGATCTGGGCAATTTCTAACTCGGCACCAAAAACAGGCTTTTCGTCCTCAGGAATCCGGTTAAAGAATTGCCTTACTTCTTCCGGGGTCACCTGTATCTCACCAATGATCTTCTGTTGCATCTTTTCAGACAACATCCTAAGCTTATTGATGTTGAAGAGCTCTTCTCTGAAACTCTCCACATCATCTTTATTATAGAATTCCAGGACTTTCTCCATAGATCCAACCTGGCTTACTAACTGCTGGATCTGCCTGTCCCCGGTAGCGTTTACCTCATCGTCAGATACCAGTATACTATCCTGCACAGCCTGGTGGGCATAAAGCCTATCTTCCATCAATTTCCCCAACAGGCTACAATGGGTTATATCTTTTGTCGAGGCTCCCTGGTTCTCCAGGTCGATCAATGTTTTGGCAACATCAGAATCCAGGATCACATAATCCCCAACCACGGCAGCTATTCCATCCAGCTTCACCCTCTCTTTGGTCTTCAGGCTGTCTTTAAAAACAGTCCTGTCTGTTTCAAGAACAGGCGCTGGTGGTTCAATCTGGGTATCCCCGACCTGGTCTCTTTGCTGGGCCGAAAGGATACCTCCCAGCATAAATAACAGGGAGATTAACAGGGTATTAGTTCTTACGTTCATAGACTTCAAATTCTTTTTCTTTTGTCGCTTCATCAATTATCTCTGTTTCAAGGCGCCGCAGGTAATCTAATTTTCTCCGGTTCAAGAGTACGTGCCTGATCGTTGGTTTTATGTAAGAGAGCGGGGCGATCTCGTTTAAGGGAAGGATATCAAGAACCTTGCCCAAATATACCCCTGTAGAATCCTCCAGCTGAAAAAATTGTGATTTATTTAAGTACTTTGCCTCATTTTCAGCATTAATAGGCGGAATTTCCTGGATCACCCTGGAAACAGGAACCCAAAGGGAATCATTAAAATTGAGTTTTTTGAATTGCACCCCTACAGAGTCAAGGTATTGCTTATCCTGCTCGTTAAAACGTTGAATCTTACTTATAACTTCATCCAGGTTCAGGAACTGCTTAGGTAATTCTGCATATCGCAGTTTGACGAGTTTTTCCTTTAAGCGGAAATTGTCCTTTTCATTTTCATAAAAGCTTTCCAATTGCTCCTGGGAGATCGTAGTGTCTCCCTTCTGCTCTACTAAGGCCTCCTTATAAGCCCTGGTATACAGGTCCATACGGTAATTAGCAACGAGGAGGTCAAATTTTTCCAGTTCCTCTTCTGTCAGGTTGATTCTCGCCTTGGACAGCAGCAATTGCTTGGTTGCCCAGTCATTGATATAGTTAGAAACGTAGGATGCGCTGTCCTGTGGACTCATATCGTCGCTAAGGAGCATTTGTAAGTCGTCCAAGTAGAGGTAATTCTCCCCTACCCTGGCAATAGGTTCTTTCTTAGGATCTTCCCTCCAAAGACCTTGACAAGAAACTAAACCCAGTAATAATAAAACGAGACCCGCAAGCAAATGCGATCGGTCTACTAATTTCTTTATGACAAGCATTGGGCAAAAATAAGAATTAGCAGAAGGTGGGCAAGCAATCCAAATACTGATTAACACTTTTTTAAACGCGTATAGCTCCTAATTTCTTATTTTAGATCAGATTCAAACATCCGCATGAAATACACCACCGAAATTGTCATAGATCTTCCCAGGGAAAAAGTGATTGGTATCATGGACAATACCGATAACCTGAAGCACTGGCAAAAAGGCCTGATCTCTGCTAATGCCATTTCCGGGGAACCCGGGAAGGAAGGCAGCAAAATGGAACTACACTATAAAATGGGGAAAAGAGAGCTGGTACTGATAGAGACTATTCTGACCAGGGATTTTCCCGAGGCTTTTCACGCAACTTACGATACCAAAGGCGTGCATAATTTTCAAAAAAACTACTTTAAAGAGGAAGGTGATAACCAGACACGGTGGATCTCAGAGACCAAATTCGAATTTTCAGGTTTTTTCATGAAGCTGATGGCATTCCTGATGCCGGGTGCCTTTAAAAAACAATCCCTGCAATATATGCGGGACTTTAAAGCATTTGCCGAGGAGGGAAAATCTGTGAAGGACAGCAAATAAATCCAAACCACACCTTATGGAACAACAAATTAAACTGATCTGGGATTTCCGGGGACCGGATGCTTTGCCGGTGGCCCGGCATCATCACAAGCATTTACAGGAATACATGGTAAACCAAGGGCTCTCCCCCCAGGTCGCTGGCCACAAGGAACTGGGACCTGCACATAGCATAGCTTTTATGGTAGTGCCATCCGGTAAAATGCCAGAGGTACGCGATGCCCTAAAGCCCCACAGGGGTGAACTATACGAACCGTAGATCAATGAAAATAGCGATAAGAATAACAGCTCTGCTGATGCCTTTAACCTTCTTATGCCTGCATAGTTGCCAGGAAGAGGACGTAAAGGTGATCAGCGACCCCCTGCTCCATGTATTATCTTCAGATGATCCCAAGATTTCCCGGGTAATGAAGTCTCCTGAAAAGTTTGAAGTACAGGTCCTTTATACTCGTATTCAAAGAACCAAGGACAGCGTAGTGTTCGACGAATATAGTTACCAGGAAGATCCCCAACGCTATTTTTACCCGGCCAGTACAGTTAAACTACCTATAGCAATCCTCGCCCTGGAGAAACTTAACGAAATTGATTCATTAGACCGGAACACCAGGTTCTATATTGAAGGCGATACGGTAGAAACCACTTTTGCCAACGACATCTCTTCGATTTTTGCCATCAGTGATAACGCGGCCAATAACCGCTTATTAGAATTCCTGGGACAAGACGATATCAACCAAAGGCTGCAGACCAAAGAAGTTGGGCCGGTCCGTATTGCCCACCGGCTGGGTCAGCATTCAGAATTCCTAACTACAAAACCCCTGATCCTGTACCTGAATGACAGTACCCTTACCCCTACACGGTCTATAAACAACAGGGCAGCGGTTCCGTTAGAGCTCAAGGGTATTGAAAAAGGTATGGCTTATATAGAAGATGATTCCACCATTGGGGAAACATACAGTTTTGCTTTAAAAAATTACTACCCGCTCAGGACCCAGCACGAAGTGTTGAAACGAATTGTATTTCCCGAAAAATTTAAGCGGGACCAGCAATTCTCTATCACCAGCGAGCAACGGGAATTCCTCCTAAGTTCAATGAAGAGCCTGCCCAGGGAAGCCGGACATGACCCCGATGAATTCCCCGATGCATACGCCAAGTTCTTCATTTATGGAGACAGTAAAAAACCTATTCCCGGTAATATCGAGATCTTCAACAAAGTTGGGTTTGCTTATGGGACCCTTACTGATTGTGCTTATATCCGGGATGTGGAAAATGATATCGAATTCCTGCTTACGGCTACCATCCTGGTCAATGAGAATGGCATTTTCAACGATGACCAATACGAATACGAGGAAATAGGAATCCCATTCCTCGCTGCCCTGGGACGTGGTATTTATGAATTTGAACAACAACTAAAAGAGCAATCATGAAGACAGAACTTTCTTTTGACCGGTTTGTAAAAAAGATCTACCTCAAGGCGCCCCTGGAACGCATATATCACCTCTGGGCAACCGAGCAGGGAATCACTTCCTGGTTTTTGCGCTCCGCTGTATATACTGATAGCGCAGGTCGCAAGCGAGAGCCCGATGATCAGCTAAAAGCAGGAGACACCTACCGCTGGCAATGGCATAACTGGGAAGGGGAAGAAAAAGGCGGTATCCTCTCGGCCAATGGGAAGGATCAATTAGAACTCAGCTTTGCAGACAGCAAAGTGTCCTTGCGTTTAGAGGAAAAAGAAGATGCTGTACTTTTAACCCTGGAGCAATATGAAATCCCTACCGATGAAGAAAG
>JABDLH010000172.1 GCA_013003145.1 Flavobacteriaceae bacterium
TTTGCCGGAACTTATAATCGTCTTCAGAACCTCCATGACAATATCATGAGAAAAACCTACGGGGGAAGCCGCACTCACCCCCGGGGCAAAAGCAGAAGAAAACCCGTCCAGGTCTATGGTCAGGTAGAGGTGATCCGTAGTATTGATAAACTTCTGTAACTGGCTGATCACCACCTCTCGCCTGTGAATGGAAAAGACTTCCCTTGGGATGATCTCCACTCTTAAAGAGGTTGCAGTTTTAAAAAGGGAACGGTCGTTAGAATCACTCCTTACGCCCATACACATATATTTAAATGGGAAATTCTGCTCCCGGCTTTCCATTCCGATCTGGTAAAAAGGACTCCCGGAATGATTTCCATTTTCATTGGAGCGTAGGTCAAGGTGTGCATCCAGGTTGATAATACCAATGGTTCGTTTTGTTCCCGTATATCCCAATAGCCCTTTAAAATGACCGTAGGCAACGTCATGCCCGCCACCGATCACAATGGGAAACACCCTTTTTCGCAATAGTGACGTTATTTTCTCCGCGAGTAATTCCTGGGTTTCCTCCAGCTGGTTATCCCGGCACTCTATATTGCCCGCGTCTACTAAACCGGTGTTGTAATGTAAATGGTTGGGGAGTTTGGAAAATTGACGTCTGAAAGCATCAGGCCCATCCACTGCGCCTGCCCGTCCCTTGTTTCGGGAGACCCCGACATCGCAAGCATAACCAAGAATAGCAACGGTTCTCTCCTGCAATTGCAGCTCCGGTGACTCGAGGTCTACAAATTTCACCTTTTCATGAAGGTAAAGTTGTTCTTCGGACTCGCGTCCCTGCCAGAGCTCAGTCTTGGCCAATGTGTAATTCGCCATGGGTCGTATAATGTTAAAACAGTTTATTCAAAATATCATCGTCAACTAAGTTCGGTACAGTAACAGTCAGTCCAGGGCTGCGGTCCATTTCTCTTTTTATCGCAAGTAAGGCACCCTTGTTCCGCGCCCAGCTTCTCCGTGCAATACCATTGTTTACGTCGTAAAATAACATGCTCTCAAGGCGCCGGGAAGCCGCTTCGGAACCATCGAGGACCATTCCGAATCCTCCGTTGATCACTTCTCCCCAACCAACACCACCGCCATTATGGATAGAGACCCAGGTTGCCCCTCGGAAACTATCCCCAATAACGTTATGTATAGCCATATCGGCAGTGAATTTACTTCCGTCGTAGATATTGCTGGTTTCGCGATAAGGGGAGTCGGTTCCACTTACATCGTGATGGTCCCGCCCAAGAACTACTGCAGCGCTGATCTCCCCGCTGCTAACCGCTTCGTTAAAAGCCTGGGCTATGGCTGCGCGACCTTCTGCATCAGCATAAAGGATACGGGCCTGTGAACCTACCACTAGTTTATTATTCTCGGCTTCTTCTATCCAGCGGATATTGTCCTGCATCTGCTGACTGATTTCTTCAGGGGCTTCTTTTTGAATGCTTCGCATAACTTTAAGCGCTATCTCGTCTGATCGTTTAAGGTCTCCGGGTTTACCAGAAGTACAGACCCATCGGAAAGGGCCAAAACCGTAATCAAAGCACATGGGACCAAGGATGTCCTGAACGTAAGAAGGATATTTAAACTCAGAACCGTCCTCGTCCATTATAGCTGCACCTGCCCGGGATGCTTCAAGGAGAAAGGCATTGCCATAATCAAAGAAATAGGTGCCTTTTTCGGCATGCCTGTTAATGGCATCTACTTGCCTGCGCAAGGACTCTTGTGCTTTATTTCGGAACTGTTCCGGCTCCTCTCTCATCATGGTGTTAGAGGCTTCAAAACTGAGTCCGGCGGGGTAATATCCTCCCGCCCATGGATTGTGAAGCGAGGTCTGGTCAGATCCAAGGTGAACAAAAATGTCTTCTTCGTCAAAGCGCTCCCATACTTCTACGATATTGCCGATAAAGGCGAGAGAAACTACTTCATTCCCACTGATGGCCTGCCGGGTGCGTTTAACGAGGCTATCCAGGTCGATAACCAATTCATCCACCCAGCCCTGTTCATGCCTTTTATGTGCTGCAGCTGGATTCACCTCGGCACAGACCGTGATACATCCCGCGATATTCCCGGCTTTAGGCTGTGCTCCGCTCATTCCACCTAAGCCGGAAGTCAGGAATACTTTGCCTGCAGACGTTTCATTAGGCTGAAGTACTTTCCTGAAAGCATTCATCACGGTAATAGTAGTTCCGTGTACAATGCCTTGCGGCCCGATATACATATAAGAGCCCGCAGTCATTTGGCCATATTGGGTCACCCCAAGGGCATTATATCGTTCCCAATCGTCCGGTTCGGAATAATTTGGGATCATCATCCCGTTGGTCACCACTACCCTGGGAGCATCTTTAGAAGATGGAAATAATCCCATGGGATGCCCGGAATAAATGTGTAGGGTCTGATCCTCCGTCATCTCGGAAAGGTATTTCATGCTGAGTAAATACTGTGCCCAGTTCTGGAACACTGCCCCGTTACCACCGTAGGTGATCAATTCCTGGGGGTGTTGGGCCACGTCAGGATCCAGGTTGTTCTGTATCATCAGCATTATGGCCGCCGCCTGTGAAGTTTTCGCCGGGTAGTCCGATATGGGCCGGGCGAACATAGGGTACTCAGGCATAAACCGGTACATATAGATTCGACCATAGGTCTTGAGCTCTCGTGCGAATTCCGGAGCCAGCTCCCGGTGCCATTCCTCAGGGAAGTACCTGAGGGCATTGCGTATAGCCAGTATTTTTTCACTTTTAGAAAGGATGTCTTTTCGGAGGGGTGCGTGAGAAACAGCAGGGTCCGGTTCCCGAGCCGGTGGAAGTTGTTCGGGGATTCCCTGTTGGATTAGTTGTCGGAAATTCAATGTTGAAGTTTCTGCCATGCTTATTTATCTTTTGAATCAAATGAAAGCTCACCATTTGTCCACACCATTGAAGGAGTCAGGCTTCCCTGCCGGTATAAGATCTCCTGGTAATTGGCAGTAGGGTAAGCGACCAAGTCGGCTTTTTTACCCGTACCGATTATACCCCTGTCGTTGAGCTGCAGGGCTGCGGCAGCCCTGTAGGTAATTCCGGCCAGGACCTCTGCATTGGTCAGTTTTTCAAAAGTTCCCAGGATAGCAGCCTGGGTCAGTAGGTTGCCCATTGGTGCAGAACCGGGGTTCCAGTCGCTGGCAATTGCCAGTGCAGCTCCGGAATCCAGTAATTTCCTGGCAGGAGTAAATCCGCATCCGAGCCCGATTGTAGCTCCGGGTAATGCCGTTGCAATGACGTCGCTGGCAGCGAGCTTGCTTATTTCGTCTTCGGTGCTTGCCTCCAGGTGGTCTGCGCTTACTGCTCCACAATCTATGGCTACCTGGCTGCCGCCCACCGAGAACTGGTCAGCATGGACGGTTATAGCGAAACCCATATTCCCGGCCTTCTCAAAATATGGCTTTATCTGCTCCGGGCTAAAGGCGCTTTCCTCTACGAAGGCATCCACCCGGGATGCTAGCCCCTCTTCCTTGATTACAGGGAATAAATGCTCGGACATCTCATCGAGGTAGCTTTCAGCTCCTTTATCATAATCCCGCGGCAGCATATGCGCTGCAAGGCAGGTAGGTACCAGATCAGGGTGGAGATCAGAGGCGGCTCTTTTAATGGCTCTAAGCATTTTCAATTCCTCATCCACGGTTAATCCATAGCCGCTTTTAACCTCTATGGTAGTAATCCCGTTTGACAGGAGAACCTTTACTCTCTCTTGTATAAGGGAGACCAGCGAATCTTCACTGGAAGCGCGGGTTTGCATAACGGTATCCCATATGCCTCCCCCGGCCTTCGCGATCTCCAGGTAGGTTTTCCCGGCATTGCGGTAAGCGTAATCCCTTGCCCTGCTTCCGCCAAAGCAGATATGTGTATGGGAATCTATCAGCCCGGGAATACAAACGTGATCCCCGCTTAAGACTTGTGTTTCAAAACCTTCTTCTTCAGCCTCTTGTTGCAGGGACTGATAAGAAGCTATGCGTTGAATAATGCCTTCATCAACAATGATCCCGCCTTCTTCAATAATGTTTAATTGCTCATCCTGCAAAGCTCCTTTAAGCGGGAGGTTTGCCATGGTAATTATTTGCCTGAACGGACCTATTAATTTCATTTGATAATTTCTGTTTATAAATTCGATAGCAGGAATTACTGCTGTTAAAATACCTCAAATTCAGCCGAATAAGGGGACTCTATTGATAAATTTTCTTTCTCGGCAGCATTGCGGACTAACTGCAGCAGGCTACCCTCTCGTATCATCTGTATGCCTTTCTCAATATCATCGGAAAAGACCCGGTCCTTTTCTGCAAATGGAACTTTTTTACGCAGGGCCCGGTGAACCTCGTCTAATAATTTTCCCGATTTAAGAGGTTTTCGGAATTCAAACGCCTGTGCCGCGGTCAGTAATTCTATGGCCAGGATCTTCTCTACGTTTTCAATAACCTGAAGCGCCTTGCGCCCACTGATAGATCCCATACTTACATGGTCTTCCTGCCCCAGGGAGGTAGGGATACTGTCTGCACTGGAGGGGAAGCATAAGCCTTTATTTTCACTGGCAAGCGCGGCCGTGGTATATTGTAAGATCATGTAGCCCGAATTGATACCGGTCTCCTTCATCAGTAACTTCGGTACCCCGGGACTGTTTCCTTCCAGGGCGAGGTAAGTTCGCCGATCTGAAATATTCCCGATCTCAGAAGCCGCAAGGCAAGCGTAGTCGAGGGCCATCGCTAAAGGCTGACCATGGAAATTACCTCCACTGATGGTAAGTTCTTCGTCTATGATCACCGGGTTATCCGTAACCGAGTTCAATTCTGTTTCCAGCAATTCTTTAAGGTGAAGCCAGGCTGCCCTTGATGCACCGTGAACCTGTGGCATACAACGAAGTGAATAGGGGTCCTGTACCCGGTCACAATCAATGTGGTCTTCCATGATCTCGGAATCCTTAAGCAGTGAAGTGATCCGGTGCGCCACGTGGATATTTCCTTTAAACGGACGCAATTGATGTAATTCTGTGTAAAATGGTTTAATGGAACCTTGTAATCCTTCTACCATCATAGCGCCTATGATATCCGCCTGCGAGAGACAGCGTTGCATCCTGGCAATGACCTTCACGCCATGGGCGGCAATAAACTGGGTGCCATTGATCAATGCCAGGCCTTCTTTTGGTCCGAGTTCCAGAGCTGTTATTCCTTTCTTTTTAAAGAGTTGCTCCGAAGTCAGGACTTCATTCTTATACCATACCTTTCCCAGCCCGATCAGGGGCAGGAAGAGATG
>JABDLH010000187.1 GCA_013003145.1 Flavobacteriaceae bacterium
TCTTGAAGTATCGTTTTTTGTAAATTTAGGGACTCAATCGTGTCCTCATGGCCCTGAAATTCTATAAATCTAAAGATAAACTACCGCTGCACACGATTGCGTTCTATAACCTTGAAAATTTGTTTGATACCGCGGACGATCAAAATATCCTCGATGATGATTTTACACCAGGAGGACGTAATCGATGGACCAGGAAACGGTACAGGAATAAACTTCGAAAACTGGCGAAGACCATAGCGCGAATCGGGAGCAACCCAACTGAGAAGTCCCCTGCCCTCCTGGGGGTGGCTGAAGTGGAAAATAAGGGCGTATTGAATGATCTGATAATGACAGATCCACTCCGGAAAGAGAATTACGGGATTGTGCATTATAATTCCCCGGATGAACGCGGCATAGACACGGCCTTACTCTATTGTAAAAAAAGTTTTAAGCTGTTAAACTCGAGGCCTATCCCGCTCATGGTGAACAATACCAACGGTGACCGGGACAGGACCAGGGATATCCTGTACGTACATGGCAAATTGCACGGGCGGCATTTGCATATCTATGTCAATCACTGGCCATCACGTCGGGAAGGGGAGGAAGAAACTCGCTATAAGCGTGTAAAGGCTGCAACACTTATTGCCGATGAAATGAATGCAATCCGCTCCAAATATCATGATGCTAATTTTGTGGTGATGGGCGACTTTAATGACGGACCCAAAGCGCACAGTATACAGGTGATGAAAGAAAAAGGGAAGCTATACAATCCTATGGATAAATTACTAACCCCTGACAGGGGAAGTGCAAATTACCGGACTGAGTGGGGGTTGTTTGACCAGATCCTGATCTCGAACAGCCTTCTTAATTACGAAAGGGGAACCCTGGGCTTCCTTAGAGCGGATATCTATGACCGGCATTTTCTCACCGCGTGGAGTGGTCGCTTCAGGGGCAACCCATTCCGCACCTTTGCAGGACCCAAATATCTCGGGGGCTTTTCAGATCATTTCCCCGTTTATATACAATTACGCTATAACAGCTGATGCTGTTACACTCTTCTTATCTCGGCATCGTCCAGTAAATCGTCTATCCGTAACCTGAGAAATACCTGGGCCAGGGTGACCACATCCAGTTCGCAATAGGTAATAATGCGTTCAAGGTCTTCATCTTCGTAATACACATCGCGGACCATGCTGCCATCAATATCCTCTTTAGGGGACGGGATCCCAAAGATATTTGCCAGGAGTTTAAGGGAAGTGTAATGCTTATAATCTCCGAATTTCCAAAGTTCCATGGTGTCCAGGTGGGGTACTTCCCAGGGTTTCTTTCCAAACAGGTCCAGTTTATAGGGGAGCGCTAGCTGGTGTACGATCATTCGACGGGCGATATAGGGGAAATCAAATTCTTTACCATTATGCGCGCATAAAAGGTGCTGAGGTCCGCTGAAATGTTGGTTGAGCAGTTGTTTAAATTCTTTAAGGATCTTTATTTCTGTTCCGTGAAATGTAGTGACCCTGAAATTCCTTTGATCGCCTTTAAGGACAAAATAACCGACCGAGATACAGATGATTCGGCCAAATTCGGCCCAAATACCCGCACTTTCATAAAATTCTTCGGCAGTTAGTTCATCTTTTCGCTGGTAACGGGATTTATGTGCCCATAGCTCCTTTTTCTCCTCGTCCAGTTCCGTGTAATTCTTAAACTCCGGTACTGTTTCTATATCGAGGAAGAGAATTTTGTCAAGTGCTATCTTCTTTAACATGTACTGCTTTCTTAAGGGATCTGCTGTGCTGAATTAATTGTAGAACTAAATGTACAATGATTTGCTGTAAAGACCTTGCATGCCAGTTCGCAGCTTTTATGCTGCAAAAGTTCAATACTTATAATGGTTATCTTTAAAGAAAAAAGCTATGAGATCCCTGCTGGTTCCAATTTTCTTTGGGCTTATTCTTATGGGTTGCCAGTCGGATGAGCTGGAACCGGTTATAGCTGATGAAGCGAGTTTACCGGACCTGACGGTGATCGGCGAGGATTTTGAATTTGTCTATCGCTTCAATTACGAGGCGAATGTAAACAAGGGCACACTGCTCAATCTGAGTACTGAATTCCAGCTTCCCCCGAATTATCTCACATTAAGGCGAGATGATGATCTACTCACCTTTTTCAGTATAGCAAACGGAAAATTCTCTGCGTTGCAATTAGGCTCACGAGGAGAAACCCCCGTGTATCTGCCGGATTTCTATACGATATCTGAGGAACGCTCGGTGACCTGGGGAACGGCATCATCCGAACAATTATTCCTGGCTTATTACAGTCCACGGGGAACCAAAAACCTGTCTGTCCGGATTCGGGATATTGCTACTACGGCAGAATCCGATCTAGTTATTGCATTCAACATCGATGCAGCCTATGATCCTATTTACCTCGCAAACCGTTTATTAGTGCCTTACCTGGCCAGTGATGGCAATTATAAGCTGAGCATTATAAATACGGATGAAGAGATAGTACAGCAACAGTTAGACCTAGGGAGCGGGGTGGCAAGTGTAATCATAGAAGAATCAGGGAACTTAGCCATTATCAGCAGGAGTATCGACAATGACTACAAGCTGGCTGTTTATGATCTTAAAACCGTACAGCTCCTGGAAACGATGCGCTTTAACGTGAATCGTTTTTTTGAGCCGGGTCCTGTCAATGCCATCCTGCAGGCAGGACGATTGTATTATACGCATTATTATGCACAGCCTGCAGCTGTGCCTTTCGGACCTGCCATCTATGATTTTACAGGTGGGGGTAATACCATATTTGATATGCCAGCGATAGAAAAGTCGGTTTCTGAAGAACTTTCACAGAAGATCAGGCTAACCTTTGTCAAATTTCTTCCCGTCAGTAAATTATTTGCCGTGGGTTATTTTGAAGACCGGCAGGAAACAGAGGTCAGGGGTGGGATATTGCTAATAACGGAAGAGGGAGAATTAACAGAAAAGATTACTTTTCCATTCGCCCCCTCGTTTATCATGGAAAGAGACTGATCTACTCTATAATTCCACTGCGCTTTGCGCGGTCTTCCCAATTTTTGCGGGCCAGTGATTGCAGGTCAGCTACGTTATCACTTTCATCCATAATCTCCAGTCCAAGTAAGGTTTCAATGACATCTTCCATGGTGACCAGTCCGCTGACGGAGCCGTATTCGTCCACCACTAAGGCAATATGTTCCCTTTTATTGATCAGGGTATCAAATAACTGTGGGATTGGAGTGTTTCTTTTGGTAACCAACAGCTCTCTCCTGATTTCAGCCAGTGGGATATCGCCGTTACCATCAATCATTCCTTCCAGGATGTTGTCTTTCAGTACAAAGCCCGTGATCGTATCAACACGTTCCCCGTAAACCGGGATTCGTGAGAACCGCATTTTTGGATTTTTCTCGTAAAACTCACCAATGGTCATAGATTCATTGGCGATCTTCATAACGGCTCTTGGAGTCATTATGTCCTTGACCCATACCTCGTTAAACCGAAGCAGGTTCTGGATAACGGCGCTTTCATTCTTCTCAAAAACACCCTCTTCTTCAGCGATTTCTGTCATTGCGGAAAAATCTTCCCTGCTCAATACACTGCCATGTGCACTTTTATCCCCGATAAGCCGGGTAAACAGCTGAAGTACCCAGAGAATCCCTGTCCATTTTAATAGCCAGACCATGATGTTCAGCGTTCGTGCTGCAAAATTGGACAATTGTTTCCAATAAGTGGCCCCTATAGTTTTAGGGATGATCTCAGAGGCGATCTGGATTAATAAGGTCATAACGGTAGACACCACACCCACCATTAATTCTTCTGAGAATTGAACACCCAAGACTTCAGTGGTGCTGCTACCATAACGATTGGCGTAAACCACTTTGGCCTGTACACCAACCAGGATTGCACCAACGGTATGGGCAATAGTATTCAGTGTAAGTATGGCGATAAGGGGCTTATCAACGTCTTTCTTCAGGGTTTCGAGTACTACGGCATAAGATTTTCCCTCCTTCTTCTTAACATTGATAAAGGTTGGGGTAATGCTCAACAGTACTGCTTCCAATATAGAGCAGAGAAAGGAGAAGAAAATCGAGATAAAAGCATAAAAGAACAATAATCCCATTGGCTAGTATTTAACAGCCAAGATACTAATAATATGCGCAGACTTTTTCTGCTAATACGATGAAAGTTGACTCTCATAGAACAGTTGATGTAGTGCTGTTCTTATATTGAGCTCGTACAGCATCCGGTGTTTCCTGTCCGGGTAGACCCGGTTGGAGAGGAAGATAAAAACTAACTCGTTGTCTGGATCGGCCCATACAAAGGTGCCGGTGAACCCGCTGTGCCCAAAACTCCCGGCACTTGCAGCAGGAGCGGGATATGCTTCTGCTAACGGAAGCTCCGAATTATTGAGCAGGGGTTTGTCAAATCCCAGGCCTCTGCGGTTTGCATTGTCCGGGAATTGTACCCGGGTGAATTCCTTTACTGTTTCCTCTTTTAAATAATGTTCCCCATCAAAGCGGCCAAAATCCTGGTAAAATTGCATCATCCTGGCCAAATCCTGCGCCGTGCCAAATAGCCCGGCATTGCCTGAAACTCCGCCTAGAAGTGAAGCATTCTCGTCATGTACCCATCCTTGAGTGAGGTCATGACGAAACAGCGTATCAAATTCGGTTGGAACAATGGTATTGGGGAATCCTATCTTCTCAGGCGTAAATACCAGGGAAGCGCAGCCAAGCGGTAAATAGAAATTTTTCCTCAGGTAGTATTCGTAAGAGTGCCCCGTGATCTCGGCAATGACCTCCGGGTAAATGAGGGAGGCGAGCCCGGAATAGAGGTATTCCTTCTCCGCTTTAACAGGAGACCTGTTGATCTTCCGGAACATCTTGCGACGAAACCGGTTCTTTACATAGATGGAATCATATACCTGGGTGTTGAATCGTTTAGATGGAGTAGAGCGCAGGAAACGCCTTTTAGGCTTACCGTTATCCAGGACATCATTGAGAAATACGATATAGGGCTGCATCCCGGCCTGGTGTGCCAGTAATTCACGTAGGGTGATATCTCGCTTATCTTTCCGTCTTTTCCAAGGTTTCCAATAACGAGAAAAAGGAGCGTCTAATTCCAGCTTGCCTTCCTCTACCAATTTCATTAGTGCCGGTAAAGGTCCCATGATCTTCGTTACCGAAGCCAGGTCGTAAATATCGTTTTTACTTACTTGCTGTACGCTATCATAGGTGTGGTAACCGTACACTTCGTGGAAGATGATAAGCCCATTTTTAGCCACCAGCAACTGGGCCCCGGGAAAGGCTTGTTTTCTAATGCCATTGGTGATTATGCTATCGGCAGCAGCATGTATTTTTACACCGTCAACCCCTTGTTCTTCGGGGCTTGAGTACAATAAACCCCCTTGTGCATATAGCTGGCAGGAAAATAGCAAAATAATGATACCGAAGAGTATATTATTTAAAAAAATACCATTTGGTTTTCTCATTATTGCAGGAATTGGGCTGCTTCTTTAGCGAAATAACTTGCGATGATATCGGCACCGGCT